>CAYXVO010000049.1:0-11384 GCA_964467875.1 uncultured Pseudomonadales bacterium
TGCATCATCATGGTGTTTTCTTCCATGAGGTAGGCGATACAGGGGTTGGAGTTGATCACGATCTCATAGGCCAGACCCATCTGCCCGCGCTTGTATCCTCGTTCCGTCTCCAGGAAATGTTTGCCGAACGACCAGTGGCTGTACCCCACTGGCATTCCCACGGACGAATAGGCGTCCATCATCTGTTCGGCGCTGATCACCTCGATCTGGTTGGGAAAGGTGTCGAGTCCGTACTCGCCCGCGATTTCGGCAATGGCCCGGTTGTAGGCCTCGATGTGCTCGAACGTCCATTCCGATCCGGTCGAAATGGGCATGCGCTCGGCCACCGGCGGCGGTGGTGACGCCTTGGGGGTCGGCTGTACGGGTTCGGAAGGAGAATAGTGCTGCTCACTCATGATGCACCTGCTTTTGGAACAGACGACGAAACACTGGATAAATATCCGCGGCATCGACAATTTGCTGCATGGAGAAACGTTCGGGATACTGCCCCAGCAGCTTCTCATACTCATGCCACAGCATCTGATGCTCGTGCGGGGTAATCTCGATGTACGAGTAATACTGCACGAATGGCAGGATCTGCTGGCTCAGGAGCTTGCTGCAGCGGGGCGAATCGTCGTTCCAGTTGTCGCCGTCCGAGGCCTGGGCGGCATAGATGTTCCAGTCGTTCAGGGGATAGCGCTCATCGATGATTTCCTTCATCAACTTGAGCGCGCTGGAGACGATGGTGCCCCCGGTTTCCCGCGAGTAGAAAAATTCCTCTTCATCCACTTCCTTGGCGCTGGTGTGGTGGCGGATGAAGACGACTTCGATCTTCTCGTAGTTTCGGGTCAAAAACAGGTACAGCAGGATGAAAAAGCGCTTGGCGATGTCCTTGTGGGCCTGGCTCATGGAGCCGGACACGTCCATCAGGCAGAACATGACCGCGCTGGTGGAGGGTTGCGGCTGCTTGAGATGCTGGTTGAAGCGCAGGTCGAACTCGTCGATGAAGGGGATCTTGCGAATCCGCGACTTCAGCTTCTCGATACGCTGCTCCAACTCCTCGATCTTCTCCTGGCGGCGAAACACCGGATCGTCCAGATCGGTACGGGCCTTGAGCTCGACCAGCTCCTGTTCCAGGCGCGCGATCTTCTTGCGCGAGTTGCCGGTCAGCGCCAGGCGCCGCGCGTAGGCGCCGCGCAGGCTGCGCACCACGTTGATCTTGTTGGGCGTGCCGGTGGTGGAGTAGCCCGCGCGCACGTACTTGAACTTGGAGACATCCTTGAGCTGCTTCTGCATCAGGTTCGGCAGCGCGAGATCCTCGAACATGAAATCGAGAAATTCGTCCTGGGAAATCTGAAACACGAACTCGTCGATGCCCTCGCCGTCGGCACTGGCCTTGCCCTGGCCACTGCCACCACCCCCGCCGCCCGGCGGCCGGGCAATGGTGTCGCCGGTGACGAACTCCTTGTTGCCGGGATGGACGATGGTACGGCGACCGCCACGGCCGTTGCGAAACACAGGCTCGGCAATGTCCTTGCCGGGAATACTGATCTTCTCGCCCCGGTCGATCTCGGTGATGGAACGCTTGTTGACCGCGTCTGTAACCGCCTTCTTGATGTGCTCGCGATAGCGACGCAGGAATCGTTGGCGGTTGACGGCACTTTTGTTCTTACCGTTCAGACGACGATCAATAATGTGGGTCATGCCCATTGAACGTCCTCGCTAAAGCTTGCGGTTAGAGTCGCGAGCCCAAGGCCGCCGCCGTTGACCGGCAGCGCGACCAGGGGCGCCAGGACTACTGGGATTTGCGGACGCGTAGATACCACTCGCAAAGCAGGCGCACCTGCTTCTCGGTGTAGCCACGGGATATCATGCGGTCCACGAATTGCGCATGCTTCTTCTGATCCTCGTTGGAGGCCTTGGCGTTGAACGAGATCACCGGCAGCAGATCTTCCGTGTTGGAGAACATCTTCTTCTCGATCACGGTGCGCAGCTTCTCGTACGACAGCCAGGAGGGATTCTTGCCCTGGTGGTTGGCGCGAGCCCGCAGCACGAAGTTCACCACCTCGTTGCGGAAGTCCTTGGGATTGCTGATCCCCGCAGGCTTCTCGATCTTTTCCAGCTCGTCGTTGATGGAGCCGCGATCGAAGATCTCGCCGGTTTCCGGATCACGGTATTCCTGATCCTGAATCCAGAAGTCGGCGTAGGTGACATAGCGGTCGAAGATGTTCTGACCGTATTCGGAGTAAGACTCCAGATAGGCGGTCTGAATTTCCTTGCCGATGAAGTCCACGTAGTGGGGGGCCAGGTATTCCTTGATGAAGCGCAGGTAGCGATCCGCCGTTTCCGGTGGGAACTGTTCCTGTTCAATCTGCTTTTCCAGCACATAGAGCAGGTGTACCGGGTTAGCCGCCACTTCCGTCACATCGAAGTTGAAGACCTTGGACAGGATCTTGAATGCAAAGCGTGTCGAGAGTCCGTCCATGCCTTCGTTGACGCCGGCGGCGTCCTTGTATTCCTGGATGGACTTGGCCTTGGGGTCGGTATCCTTGATGCTCTGGCCGTCGTAGACCTTCATCTTGGAGTAGATGTTGGAATTCTCGGGCTCCTTCAGGCGCGACAGGATCGAGAACTGGGCCAGCATGCCCAAGGTGTCCGGTGCGCAGGGCGAACCGGCCAGGGAGCTGTGGCGCAGCAGCTTGTCGTAAATCTTGATTTCCTCGGTCACCCGCAGGCAGTAAGGCACCTTGACGATGTACACCCGGTCGAGGAACGCCTCGTTGTTCTTGTTGTTGCGGAAGGCCTGCCATTCCGATTCGTTGGAGTGGGCCAGGATGATGCCTTCGAACGGCACCGCACCCATGCCCTCGGTGGTGTTGTAGTTGCCTTCCTGGGTCGCGGTCAGCAAGGGGTGGAGCACCTTGATGGGCGCCTTGAACATTTCCACGAATTCCATCAGGCCCTGGTTGGCCTTGGACAGGCCGCCGGAGAAGCTGTAGGCGTCCGGATCGTCCTGGGAGAAATCCTCCAGCATGCGGATGTTGACCTTGCCCACCAGCGCGGAGATGTCCTGGTTGTTGTCATCGCCGGGCTCGGTCTTGGAGATGGCGACCTGGTTGAGGATCGAGGGATACATCTTCACGACCCGGAACTTGCTGATGTCGCCGCCGAACTCGTGCAGGCGCTTAACGGCCCAGGGTGACATGATGGTGCGCAAATAGCGTTTGGGGATGCCGTACTCTTCTTCCAAGATCTCGCCATCTTCCTCGGCGCGGAACAGGCCCAGGGGTGATTCATATACCGGCGAGCCCTTGATGGCGTAGAAGGGAACCTTCTCCATCAGGTGTTTGAGCTTCTCCGCCAGGGAGGACTTACCGCCCCCGACCGGCCCCAGCAGATAAAGAATCTGCTTCTTCTCTTCCAGGCCTTGGGCCGCGTGTTTGAAGAAGGAAACCATCTGTTCGACGCATTCTTCCATGCCGTAGAATTCGTCAAACTCGGGATAACGCTTGATGATCTTGTTGGAGAAAACCCGGCTCAGGCGCGGGTCGCGGGATGTGTCGATCAGCTCGGGTTCGCCAATGGCAAGCAGCATCCGTTCGGGCGCCGTGGCGTAGGCAGTGGGATCCTTCTTGCAGATCTCCAGGTACTCTTCAATGGAAAATTCTTCCTGCTGGGTCGTCTCGTAACGGCTCTTATAGTGATCAAAAATGCTCATGAATTGGAACCCCTCAGTTTGACTCTCGTCGTTACACGGTGGTGACTCCTATCCAGCTTGACCGACCGGAATACTGCGTTCGTCTCCCTTCGAATTTGGCGCCTCGGCATCGCATGCCCTTCTTTTCAGAATAGACAACGACACTCCATTTGGACAATGACGCCTATGGTTCGTTCCTGCTTTGTGAGCCGGGGCCGACGGCTTTCCGGCTCAGCACATAAACGTTCTCCCACATGTCGGACAATCCCCGGCGCTTCGCGAAGGGGTCGTCGCGACCCAGTTCATTACGATGAATCAGGTCTATTTCGAACTGCTGCCCGAACAGGTGGCGCACTTCGGTTTCGGGTACCGAAAAGGGCGGTCCCTGCATGTCCTGTTGGGGATACTCCATGGTTACCAGCAAAACCCGTGCCCCCGAGGGAATGATGGCTTGCAGGTGTTCCGTATAGCGTGCCCGCATCTCCGCGGGCAGGGCAATCAGCGCCGCGCGATCATAGACTGCACCGACCTCGCTCACATGGTCCTGCGTCAGTGCGAAAAAGTCGCCACAGAGCACGCTGATGGACTCGCGGCGATAACAGGTGAAGGCGCCTTCGGTCGTGACTTCCGGCTCCAGACCGGACTCGGCGAAAAAGGCACGGCAGGCAATTTGGCTGATCTCTACGCCTAATACCGGATGCCCTTTGCGCTGAATCCAAAGCAGATCCTGGCTTTTCCCGCAGAGTGGCACGAATACGGTTTCGTCGCCTGCAAGACCCAACTGTGACCAGTGCTCGCACAGGTATTGATTGATGCTTTCCTGGTGAAAGCCAATCTCGTTGTGCTCCCACTTGTCGTGCCAAAATTCTGGGCGCATGGCGCATCCTTGTAGAGGATTGGTGGCTGGTTGAAAGTTAATTTCCGGCCAGGCTCTGACGCCTGACAATCCGGAATATCACGCCTCACCGGCGGCGGCGTTCACTCATGGAGGACGCCTCTCGTGGAGGATACCCGTCATGGCGTACAGCACGGGTGTCTGCGCACGATCGCACTCTTATGGTGCGCTCAGGGTCTGCTGACGCTCCCCATGTCCGCCCATCGCAATGGACGGCGGGTGAAACGCCAAACCGCGTCTTAACCTGCGAGGAGACTGGTGATGAACACGGGGTTATGGATGCAGACCACGGGGTTATGGATGCAGACATAGTGGGTCGGCTTTATCGGACCCCGCTGGCTTCATACCTCCTCGATCACGCACTTCGCATGAGCCCGGCACCATGCCAACTTATGCTTAAGCCTGTTTGAGGCCTGCCGTGGATCGTTGGACGCAACATCATCATCGTCTATAAATTTATTCTAGGGAGCGGGTACTGTGGCGCCAACCCGCTTTGCGTTTAATTTCAGCCTGACGCTGACATTGCCAGGGGAGTCCGGTCGCGGGTAAGCATTCTCAGAGCGCGATGGCGCTGTCCTTGAAGTAAGGGATGCGCGGGACCACCTTGAGCTCGAAGGACTTATCGCGGCGGCGGTAATCGCAATCGATAAAGCGCCATTGGATATCGCCGATGGCCCATTGGTGGGGGGCGTCCAGGCGTGGTCCGACACTGGCTTTGAGCACGAGTCCGTAGGGAAAGTGCTTGAGCACAGGCACGTGCTTATAGGCCACGCCAAAGCAGAAGTCGCCCAGGGAGTAGGCGCCAAGCCGGCGGCCATGGGCGGTTTCGAGCGCGGTCACCGGTTGCGGCAGATGGCTGTGATGACCGACCACGGCATCGAAGGACGCCAGCCACTGGTTCATTTGCGCCACTTGTGTCGCCCGCGGATAGCATTCCATCTCGTAGCCCCAGTGGGGAAACAGGATGTTCATGGCATTTGGGCGAAGATGCCGGGTCGGATCCTCGAGGCGTGCCAGATAGCCGGCCTTGCGATTGGTCCACTGGGTTCCGGTGACGATGCGGATCTGCTCGTTCAAATCGATATGGGGGCTGTGGTCCAGGCCGAAGGCGTGAAAGCCGTAGTCTTCGAATCTGGCAGTGGACTGACGGCAGGCAGCCTCTCCGAAATCGCCCGTATGGTTGTTGGCCATGGACAGATAGAAACGTTCGGGTGGCGCGAGGCGGGCCAGGGTGTCCATGATGTCCGGTGTATGCTTCTGGTCCGGACCTTCCTTGGGTAGATCCGTGATCACGCCTTCCATATTGCCAATGATGTGGGTGCAGGAGCCAAAAAATTCCTGCACGTTGGCATCGAAATGCAGCGGTCGGTTGAACATCATCAACATATCGCCGGCAAAGCCAAGGGTGTAGCGGGGATCGATCAGATTGAGCCGGCTATCTTGGGGGATGAAGCGAATGCGGCAGGGGTTACGCCGGCTGGGGCGCACCAGGTTGCGCCAGAGCAGCCCGATGGTTTCCCATGCGTTGTAGGGGTTTGCGAGGCCTTTACTGCCCATGAGACATCCGCTCCGACCAAAAAAGGCACATGGTAGATGAAGGCCGCGTCCAAGGCTGTGACTGGAGTGGGGTTTTCGCGTCCAGCCGCGTCAGGTTGTGTCATAATTCCCTGAATTAATTAACTCCCGACACGCCGGGGTAGCATTAGGAGCGAGCATGGCAGTGAATCTGGTTCATGCCCAGGAGGCGGCAGACCGCTGGCTGTGGCAAAACAATCCGCGCGACATGGGGCGAGGGCAGCGCACACTCTGGCGGATGTGCCGGGTGCTCTATGCGGTGGCCCGGGATGTTTCCATGGGCAACCTGACCTTGCACGCCATGAGCCTGGTGTACTCGACCCTGTTGTCGGTCGTCCCGTTGCTGGCGTTGAGCTTTTCCGTGCTCAAGGCGCTCGGCGTGCACAATCAGCTGGAGCCGGCACTGTTCCAGTTCTTTGCGCCCCTGGGTGAGCAGGGGCACCAACTGGCGCTGCAGGTGCTGCAGTTTGTCGACAACATCAAGGTCGGGGTGTTGGGCTCGATCGGTTTGGGCTTTCTCATTTACACCGTGGTGACCGTGGTCCAGAAAGTGGAGACGGCGCTCAACGAAGCCTGGCGGGTGCCGGAATTGCGCTCCATTGGCCAGCGCTTCAGCAATTACCTGAGTGTGATTCTGATTGGTCCGGTGCTTGTGGTCTCGGCTCTGGGCGTGAGCGCCACGGTCTGGGACTCGGACTTTGTCCGGGGATTACGGGAAATGGAGACGCTGGGTGGCATCCTGACGTTCTTCAGCCGCTTGGCGCCTTATTTCCTGGTGTCGATGGCGTTCACCTTCGTCTACTCCTTCGTGCCCAATGCCCGTGTGCATCTGCGTCCAGCCTTGATTGCCGGGGTTGTGGCCGGCGTGGCGTGGCAAACGACGGGGCTGATTTTCGCATCAGTGGTGGTGGGCTCCACCAATTACGAGGCCATCTATTCCGGATTCGCGGTGGGCATTCTGCTGCTGATCTGGTTGTACGTCAGTTGGCTGATTCTGTTGATCGGTTCGGATATCGCTTATTACGTGCAACATGCCGAGCAGATCACCAAACGCTATCGCGCCCAGTCCAGTGCCGATGCCGAGGAAAAGGCAGCGTTGCAGATCATGTTCTGGGTGGCACGGGATTTTGATCGGGGCCAATCCACGTCAGTACAGAAACTGTTTGACCAGATTGCGCTGCCAGCCGATCTGGCGCGCCGCCTGATCGACAAGCTGCGCCACCATGACCTGGTGAAGTGCGCGGGCAGGGAAGGCAATGAGCTGGTGCCCGGACAGTCCCTGGATCTGATCAGTCTGTACGACCTGCTGTCCGCGGTGCGGCGCGATGACGACCGGGTCTTCCAGCCGGTCGGCGGCATAGAGCCGGAGGTGAGCGAGGTCGCTCAGCTGCTCGAACAGCATCGGCAAGACGCACTCCGGCAATGTACCCTGGCGGATCTCGTGCGCCACACCGAAGCGGCGGACTTCAGCGAAGCGGGCCTGCGACAATAGCGTGTTCTGGTTTGGCGTCGTACGCTAAAGCTTCAGATCGACCCGGGGATGGGCATCCTCCCCGGTATCAATGCCCCCATTGCAGGTCAGCAGGCGCGCAGAGGGAATTGACGCAAGCCGCATCACCTCCCGCTTGAAGGCGTCGGCACGGGATCCAGCCAGCTGCTGCAGCGTTTCACGCTGGATCGCGGTTAACGCCGCATCGCTTGGCAGTTGCAGATCCCGTGGCGTGGCGACCCCGCAAATCTTGGCCTGGATATCCTTGCGCTCCTGCATGAACTGCTGAAACTGCTGGATGAATTCTGCGTGAGCCTCGCCAGGCAATTGTCCAGCTTCCAGCAGTAGAGGATTGAAGCGCATTCTGAGCATGTGCTTTCCCGCCAGTTGGGCCACACTCACGACCGCGCCATAGGGAACCAGTGCCTGGACGGCATAGGTCGAGGCGCCCTGCAGGATGGCGCCGCCCAGCTGGCTGGCGACAAAGCCGTTGAGGCTGAAGCTGGGGCTGTTGATGTCGCCCGACAGGGGGATGTCCAGATCAACGTTACCCTTGTCATCCTCCAGCATGCTGAGGGCGGCATTCAGGGGAATAAAGCCCGGGCTGGATGCCGCGTCGGTAGCTTCCGGCCCCAGAGGACGCAGGTCCGCACCACGCAGGGTAATGCGGGACGTGCCGTCGAGTTGGTCATCCTTGATGGTCAGGTTGACCTGCAGGTCCAGTTGTCCGCTTTCAAATTCATAGTTCAGTGCCTGACGCAGGTAAGCCGACAAGGGGGGCAGGTCGGCTTCGCGCAGGGTCGCGGTCAAATGCAGGTTGGTACGCTCGGCAAAAGGCTGCAGCGTACCTTCGGCCTGCAGGGTGGCGTAATCGTCGGCAGAGCCGCGGAACTCAAACGGCGATGTTTGCTCAGGCTTGCGGGTATCGAGCTTATCCAGATGAAACGACTCCGCTACCAGGGTGCGTACAAACTCCGGCTGCACGCCACGATCCACCATGGTTAATGTGTTGGTGCCAGTCACATCCAGACGTCCCAGGCTGAAACTCGGACCTTGCGCGACCACGGCGGATGCCTGCTCTGGTTTGGTTTCCGGGGCAGCGGCTTCCGGCGCGGTAGTTTCTGATGCGGCGACTTCTGGCGCCGCAGCTTCTGATGACGCAGCTGCTGATGAGGCCGGCTCTGCCGAAGCGGATGACTCATCCTGCGCGGCAAGGTCTGCGAAGAGAAGGTTCAATGGCTGACGGCTGGCGGACAGGACGAGGTTGGCATCAATATCCCGGAAGGCGATCACTCCAATGCCAAAATGCTGGCCATCGTAATGAATTCCCTGGACGTTCAGGTCCTTGGCCTGAAGGAACGCGGGTAGGGGATTCTCCGCTTCCCGCGGATGGGACAGTATCAGGTCGGTCCAGCGGATCTCCGGCAGGCGCAGTTGCATGCCCGAGTCGAGCATGCCGGGTTCGAGCTGCAAGGCAAGGCTCTGGCTGGTGAACTGACTCCACTGCGCCAGCAGGCGCTGTTCGGACTGATGATAGATCGCGGTGGTTCCAGTCTCGGCAAGAATGGAGGCAGACACGGTGGTCAATGCCCCTCCGCTAAGCTGCACGGTCGTGCTGGGGGTGCTCAGACGCAGCATCTCAACATCAACTTGAAAGGGCGCATGGAGCAGGTGGATCTGGCGCAACTGCACTTCTGTGTCGACGATTTCAACCCGCAGGTCATCGGGTGCCATGCGCAGGTGGGCCTTGCTGGCTACGTCCAGCAGCCCCCGCGACCCCAGTAATTCTGGAGGCAACTGCGCCGCCAGGTGTTCCAGGGAGAAATCGTTCAGTACCAGATCCGTATAAAGGTTCAGGATCTGGTCTTTGCCGCTGAGATCTCCGTCAATACTCAAGGGGGCGTCATTCAGCGTGCCCAGCAGCTCGACCCGACCCGAATAGGTCGAGGCGTCCAGGGACAGGTTGCTTAGCTGCAGACGACGGGCATGCAGTTGGTTGACCTGCACCGGTTGCTCGACCACAACGGTGGCGTTCTGTAACGTGGCGGAGGTTAAGCCAAACGTCCACTCCAGGGGCTGCGCGGCTGCGTCGTCACCGTCGGAATCGTCGGATGTTGAAGAAGAGCTCAGGCGCTCGTTACCCAGGCGCCAGCCCTCTGGGTCCTCGGTGATGGTCAACTGGAGACCGTCGATGGCGAATTGCTTGATCTGGATGTGACGGCTCACCAGATCCATCAGCGAGAGTTGGATGACCAGCCGGTCAAACTGGACGGGCTCCTGCTCGCCGTGGACCAGGCGTAGATCTTCAATGGTGAGTTGGGTGCGGAAAGGATTGAAGCGGACCTTTTCAATGAGCAGTTCACCCCCGCGGTCGCGCACAACGCCTTGTACATAATGCTGGGCGACCTGTGGCATGACCAGCCCCAGAAGCAGCAGTGCAACGATGACAAGAAGAGCCAGACTGATGAGGGCGTTGCGGATCAACGTAGGCATAAACAAGGTTTTCCTGAGCGGGGTCCGGTTGACGGATGATGCGAAGCGCAGAGTCTACTATGTGGTGTCGGGTGAGCAAAGCGCTACCGGGTGACCGGGGGGTAACGAGAAGCGGTGCTAGGTGACGCAGCAGCGCCAGATGAACCAAGCAATACCGGGTGATTAAATCAGCACCCGGTGAATAAAGCGGTACCGGCTGAATAAACCGAAGAACGGAAGCGAAGGGACAGTACGGCAAAGCGCACCGCGAGGCATCCGCCCTGGCAGCTGCCGGACTCAGACGGAACTAGGTGAGCGGGCGGTTAGGCGCGAACTTTCTCATCGCAAGAAAGTTTCGCCAGCACGGAGCAGCGGTCCTGGATCATGGTCTCGTAGGACTGAATCACGTGGTTGGCACTGCCCAGCGGGGAGCGTTTCAGAATTTCGATGCGACCGACCAGTTGCTGCACTTCCGCCGCCAGTTGGTGGCGAATCTGATTGCGATGCAGTACGGCTTTTCCCACTCGTAAATAGTTCGGTGCTTTTGCCATGACAGGTTCCTTTGGTTACGGCTTGCTCAATTAAATGTCACTCCGTGAACTCTGTCAAACTTAGGTTGAGAATTTGTTACGTTTTTAGAAAGGCCGGTATCTTTCATTACCAAGTCTGTTGGTAAGCCGTCACCCCGGTTAGAAAACGCTGCCTCAAAAGACGAACAAAAGCTGGAGGATACCGGCGGTAAAGCCCAGAAAGGCGCCGACCATAATCAGCTTGATCTCATCTTCCTGGAAGCAGGGTCGTAACAGGTCCTGGAACTCGGCTGGTGGCAGAGCCTCCATCCGCGCGCGCATGATGGCTTCCACCGCGCTTGCCCGGTCGCTGTTGAACACGGGGTCGTTGAACGTGGTGTGGGACAGTTCGATGGCCTTTTCGCCCACGCTATAGCGCAGATCAGCGAAGCCCTTGGGCCCAAACGCGACCTGGGTCAGCGGCTTGACCATGCCGGTGGTTTCATCGACCAGGGGTTTCACGTGCTTGCGCACGATGGCCCGGGTACGGTCGCCATGGGGGCCGCTCAGCATGGAGTCGACGATGTTGCCGATGCGCAGCACGTCCCGGGTAACGATCTGGCAAAAGGACTGGGCGACTTCCTTCTGGCGGCGCAGAAACAATCCCTGAATGCGAAACGGACCGATCTTGATGGGGTTTAACGGCCGGAAGATGATGTTCAGCGCGATCCAGTTGGTGGCGTAGCCGACAATCAGTCCCGCGACAGG
>CAYXVO010000050.1:0-11224 GCA_964467875.1 uncultured Pseudomonadales bacterium
GGTCAGGCGCAAGCTCGCAATGAAGTACTACGGGCTTGTGAGTGAGCTGTTGGCGCATCAGGTTGACGCTGTCCTCAATCAGTGGGGCCAGCTCGAATGTGCGAGGGTTCAGCTCCAGCTTGCCGGCTTCGATTTTCGACAGATCGAGAATGTCATCGATCAAGGTCAGCAGGCTTTGGCCACTGGACTGGATGGTCTGGACATAATCCAGTTGCTCGGGATCCAGATTGGTAGTCAGCAGCAGCTCGGTGGTCCCGATGACGCCATTCATGGGGGTGCGTATTTCGTGGCTGACGGTTGCCAGAAAATCGCTTTTGGCCCGGTCGGCCACTTCGGCGGCTTCCTTGGCTTGGGTCAGGGCAATCGCATCGAGCCGATGCTGGTGCAGGTGCAGGCGGATGCGTGCCACGTAGAGGCCGATCAACAGGGTGAATGCGGTGGCAACCAGGATCGCCAGCCCCACGTGACGGAGCGAGTCCAGATGGAGTTGTCGATAGTAATCAGCCAGGGATATCTCGGCGCCGGCAATATAGGGCGTCCCATCGGCGGAGCGGTACGGTATGAACAGGGCTCGGAAATCCCCCCAGCGATCGGTGTAATCCACCAAGGTGGGTTCGCTTCGGTCAAAACTGGCCGGAAGCTCCGGACTGGCATCGGGGTAAGGGGTGAAGTAGCGGACATAGGTGTCTTGCGCCAGTTCTTCGTCGCTGGCGCTGGAGCTGATCAGGATCGCCTCGCCATCGCGCCTGATGGCGGTGTAGATGAAGGTAAGGCCAATTTTGTTATTGAACTGGGTTAGCCGCTCGATGGCGCGCCAGTCTTCCGCCGGTGTTTTCGAATTCTCATCCACCAGCCCGTCATGATAGTGCTCGCCCAGAATAGCGGCCGTGGCCTGGGCGGCATAAATCAGCTTGTTATTGATGTTGTCATCGAGGATGTTCTTGGTTTCTTGATAGAGGTATGACACATAGCCGGCAACGGCTGCGGCATAAGCCACCGCCAGAATCAGGAATTTCCATTGTCGCCACTGCATCCTTGCCTACCTCCGCGTCATGCTGGCTGCGCGCCCACGAATCTGTGGAGCACCTGTGCCAAGGACGCTTCATCCTTTAAAGCGAAATAATCCGCCATGATAGCGGATGCTTACTCTTTGTACAGTTAAAAGTTGCAGCTTTGGAGCAGCGCCCGGGCAGTCAGGAGCGCCGACCAGCCGGGATCGGCTGGAAGAGACAGCTATTCGGCCTGCTGATCCTCGACGCGACACCAAAGCCGGCCCTGATGCAGGCGGGCCTCGATTCGATCACCAGGGGCGACTTCATCATGGCGCCGTACGGCTTGATGTTGCTCATTAAAAAGGATGGCGTAGCCACGGCTCATGGTCGCCAGTGGGCTTAGGGTGTGCAGCGCGTGAGCGGCCTCCGCGAAGCGCTGGCGGCGGTCGTGGAGGATCTGTTGGGAGGCTCGTTGCAGGCGTTGTCGCAAGGTGTCTGCGTATTGGGTCGCAAGCGCGATCTGGGCGCGGGGGTTGCGTGTATTAAGCCGTTGCTGCAGGTGAGTCAGGCGTTGCTGCTGTTGCTCGCCCAGGCGCCGTTGGGCCTGGCGCAGCCGTTGTTCCAGGTCGTCGAGCCGTTGGGCCTGTTCTTCCAGGCGCCGGCCCGGGTGCTTCAGGCGGGTCGCCATGCCCGTCAGGTCCTGGCGCCGCTGGCGTAGCCGATTCTGCATCTGACCGAACAGCCGGACCTCGAACTGCCGTAATGCGCGCAGAATCTCCGCCTGATCCGGGCTGACCTTTTCCGCCGCGGCCGATGGCGTGGGGGCGCGCCAGTCCGCCACAAAGTCGGCAATGGTGACATCCACTTCATGGCCTACCGCGCTGACGATTGGTATGCGGCTGGCGTGAATGGCACGCGCCACCACTTCCTCGTTGAAGGGCCAGAGATCTTCCAGGGAACCGCCACCCCGGCCCACAATCAGTACGTCACAGTCGCTCAACCGGTTGGCCCGCTCGATGGCACGAACAATATCGCCAGCCGCTTCGCCGCCTTGCACCTGCACCGGCAGCAAGGTTACGGGGATGGCGGCAAAACGGCGTTTGAGAACGGTTAAAATATCATGAATGGCGGCGCCGGTAGCGGAGGTAATGACGCCGATATGGCGGGGCAGGGTCGGGATCGGACGCTTGCGGGCTTCATCAAACAGGCCCTCGGCTGCCAGGCGGCGCTTGAGTGCTTCAAATGCCTGGCGCAATGCGCCTTCGCCCGACGACTCCATGTCTTCGGCAATGAGCTGATAGTCGCCACGACCTTCATAAAGACTGACCTTGGCGCGAATGGTGACCTGGTCGCCATCCTTGGGTGTGCTTTTAACGAACAGGTTGCGGTTGCGGAACATGGCGCAACGCACCTGGGCCTTGTCGTCCTTCAGGGTAAAGTACCAGTGGCCAGAGGCGGGACGGGAGAAATTCGACAGCTCGCCCTGGATCCAGACCGTCATGAAACTCACTTCCAGCAGGTTGCGGACCTGCCGGTTCAGCTCGGAAACCGTCAGTGCCGTTTGTGGCTGGTTCAGTAAATCAGCGTTGTCTTTCATGCCGTTATTCGTGTCCTCTTGCATATCATGAGCAGAGTCTGAAGGAATGCGGTTTACGGGGATAGGGCGGAAACCTATAATATCCGGCTTCATTTCTGAATCTAAGGGCCCTTCCATGCTGCGTATCGCCCAAGAAGCCTTGACCTTTGACGACGTTCTCCTGATTCCCGGTTATTCGGAAGTCCTGCCTAAGGATGTGTCTCTCAAGACGCGTCTGACGCGGGAGATCGAGCTCAATATACCCCTTGTGTCGGCGGCGATGGATACGGTCACCGAAGCCCGACTGGCCATTGCCATGGCCCAGGAAGGGGGAATTGGTATTATTCACAAGAACATGAGCATCGAGCAACAGGCGGCTCAGGTGCGCATGGTCAAGAAGTTTGAAAGTGGCGTGGTCAAGGATCCCATCACGGTGAGTCCGGGGACCACGGTGCGGGAACTGATCAATATCACCATGGCCAACCGCATCTCCGGTCTGCCAGTGGTGGACGGCAAGGATCTGGTTGGCATCGTCACCGGCCGTGATATTCGCTTTGAAAGCCGGATGGACACCAAGGTCGCCGAGATCATGACGCCCAAGGAAAAACTGGTCACGGTCACCGAAGGCACCAGCCTGGATAAGGTCAAGGAGCTCCTGCACAAGCACCGCATCGAAAAAGTGCTGGTGGTGAATGACAGTTTCGAGCTGCGTGGCCTGATCACGGTCAAGGATATTCAGAAGTCCCAGGACTTCCCCACCGCCTGCAAGGACGACCAGGGTCGACTGCGCGTGGGAGCTGCCGTTGGCACGGCGGGCGATACCGAGGCACGGGTGGAGGCCCTAGTGGCTGCCGGTGTCGATGTGGTGGTGGTGGATACGGCTCACGGTCACTCCAAGGGCGTGATAGACCGGGTTCGGTGGGTCAAGAAGCGGTTCCCCGAAGTGCAGGTGGTAGGTGGTAATATCGCCACAGCCGAAGCCGCTCTGGCGCTGGCGGATGCCGGCGCCGATGCAGTCAAGGTCGGCATTGGCCCCGGCTCGATCTGTACTACCCGGATCGTGGCCGGTATCGGCGTGCCGCAAATCAGTGCCGTGGCCAATGTCGCCGCGGCGTTGCGTACCCGTGGTATTCCGTTGATTGCCGACGGTGGTATTCGTTTCTCCGGTGACATTGCCAAGGCTGTCGCCGCGGGTGCGTCCTGTGTGATGGTCGGCAGCCTGCTGGCTGGTACCGACGAGTCTCCAGGCGAGGTTGAGCTGTATCAGGGCCGAGCCTACAAGGCCTATCGCGGAATGGGTTCATTGGGCGCCATGGGTCAAAGCCAGGGTTCCAGCGACCGCTATTTCCAGGATGCCAAGGCTGGTGTCGAAAAGCTGGTGCCGGAAGGAATCGAGGGGCGGGTGGCCGTGAAGGGACCGCTGACCAACATCGTTCATCAGATGGTGGGCGGTGTGCGGGCTTCCATGGGCTATACCGGTTGCCAAGACATCGAGGAAATGCGCACCAAGCCCCAATTCGTGCGGATTACCAGTGCCGGCATGAACGAGAGCCATGTGCACGATGTCACTATTACCAAGGAAGCACCAAACTACCGGGTTGGCTGACCCGTTTGTTTGGGTTTCCACTGTATCGGTCCGGCACGGACTGGATCCGTGCCAGCGGGGCGCTACCTGAGTAGCTGCCCCGTTCGTTTTTTCTAGAGAAGGCGGTTTTTCCTATCATGTCCGAAGCGAACATGTCCCAAGCTAATCAATCCGTGCCCCACGACATTCATGCCCATCGGGTTCTGATCCTGGATTTCGGCTCCCAGTACACCCAGTTGATTGCACGTCGCGTCCGCGAAATTGGCGTGTACTGTGAAATTCGGGCCTTTGACATGAGCGAAGCGGAGATTCGCGAGTTCAATCCGCGTGGCATCATTCTGGCCGGTGGGCCGGAGTCGGTGACGGAGCTGGGTTCTCCCCGGGCACCGGACTGCGTGTTCACGATGGGGCTGCCGGTGTTCGGAATCTGTTACGGTATGCAGACCATGGCGGAGCAGTTGGGCGGCAAGGTGGCCGGCTCCAATGTTCGCGAGTTCGGTTATGCTCAGGTGCGCGTGGATACCGAAAACCGTCTGCTGCACGACATTCGGGATCACTTGGATGGCGAAGGCAAGCCTTTGCTGGACGTCTGGATGAGCCATGGCGACAAGGTATCGATGCTGCCGGCCGGCTTTAGTTGCGTTGCCTCCACACCCAGCTGTCCCATCGCGGCCATGGCCTGTGAGGAAAAGCGCTTCTACGGGGTCCAGTTTCACCCGGAAGTGACGCACACGCTACAGGGGCGCCGGATTCTCGAGCATTTCCTACTGGAGATCTGCGGTTGCCTGGCGCTCTGGACACCTGCGAATATTATTGAAGATCTGATCGAGCGGGTACGCCAGCAGGTCGGCGGCGACAAGGTGCTGCTGGGATTGTCCGGCGGTGTTGACTCATCCGTGGTGGCTGCCCTGTTGCATCGTGCAATCGGCGATCAGTTGACCTGTGTTTTCGTGGACAACGGCCTGCTGCGCAAGAACGAAGGCGATCAGGTGATGGATATGTTCGCCCGCAATATGGGCGTCAAAGTCATTCGCGCTGATGCCGCCGATATCTTCCTGGGCAAGCTGCAGGGCGTGTCCGATCCGGAGCGCAAGCGCAAGGTGATCGGCAATACCTTTATCGAGGTGTTCGATACCGAGGCGACCAAGCTCCAGGACGTGCGCTTCCTGGCACAGGGGACCATCTATCCTGACGTGATCGAATCCGCGGCGGCCAAGACCGGCAAGGCTCATGTGATCAAGAGTCATCACAATGTGGGTGGTCTGCCCGAGGATATGCAGTTTGCGTTGGTGGAGCCATTGCGCGAGCTGTTTAAGGACGAAGTTCGCAAGATTGGTCTGGAACTCGGCTTACCGTACGACATGGTGTACCGCCATCCGTTTCCAGGCCCCGGCCTGGGCGTGCGTATCCTGGGTGAGGTCAAGAAGGAATATGCGGATATCCTGCGCGAAGCCGATGCGATTTTCCTGGAAGAACTGCATAAGGCAGACTGGTATCACAAGACCAGCCAGGCCTTCGCGGTGTTTTTGCCAGTCCGCTCGGTTGGCGTGGTCGGAGACGGCCGCCGCTACGAATGGGTGATTGCCCTGCGCGCGGTGGAAACGGTTGACTTCATGACAGCGCGCTGGGCTCATTTGCCCTATGAGCTGCTGGAAACCGTCTCCAACCGCATTATCAATGAGATTTCCGGCGTGTCCCGGGTTACGTATGACGTGTCGTCGAAGCCGCCTGCAACCATTGAGTGGGAGTAAGATTTCGCAGCACCGGCTTGTACGGACTGGTGGTAACAAGTGACTAGCTCTATCTTCTTGCATGAGGATGCGGCAGGACAGGAACTGGGCCTGGCCCGGGATCAGTTCTGGATGCGTCGGGCACTGGAGTTGGCGGCTGAGGCCGCTGCCGCCGGTGAAGTGCCAGTGGGCGCGCTCGTGGTGCTGGATGACAAGGTGATCGGAGAGGGCTGGAACCGACCGATCAGTGCCCAGGACCCGACGGCCCATGCGGAGACGGTTGCACTGCGTGCCGCCGCGCAGCATCTGGCGAATTATCGGATGCCGGGTGCCACGCTTTATGTAACCCTGGAGCCCTGTACCATGTGCGCGGGCGCCCTGATTCATGCCAGGATCTCGCGACTGGTGTTCGGTGCCAGTGAGCCCAAGGCCGGGGCCGTGGTTAGCCAGGGCAGGGTCCTGGAACAACCCGCGCTGAACTGGCGGGTTCAGGTTGAGGGTGGTGTGCTGGCCGATGAGTGTTCGAGCTTGTTGAGCGGATTTTTTCGTGAACGCCGGCGGGCGCGGCGCGAGGAGCCCTAGGTCGGGTCGCGAAGGGTTCGCGGAGTGATCGGAAAGGCATGTTGTTTATTCATCTTTTGCTGGGACTAAGGAAAGAACATGAGATTGTTGGTAACGGGTGGTGCCGGCTATATCGGTAGCCATGTGGTCAGGCAGTTGGGAGAAGCCGGGCACGAGGTGGTGATATACGACAATTTGTCCACCGGACATCGCTGGTCTGTGCTGCACGGCGAATTGGTGCTTGGCGATCTGGCCGATCGAACACAATTGGAACTGGTCTTTTCCAAATACCAGTTCGATGCGGTCCTGCATTTTGCAGCCAATATCGTGGTGCCGGAATCGGTTGAGAATCCGCTCAAGTATTACGCCAACAATACCCGCAACACGTTGAACCTGCTGAGTGTGATGGATCAGTTTGGCGTGGATAAGCTGGTCTTTTCCTCCACGGCGGCCGTCTACGGCATGCCCGATCACATGGTGCTCACCGAGCAGACACCCCTGGCGCCGATCAATCCCTATGGCGCCTCCAAGATGATGAGCGAGCGCATGATCACCGACCTGGCGTTCGCCAGCCCGTTGCGTCATGTCATCCTGCGCTATTTCAACGTGGCCGGCGCCAACCCGGATGCCCGGATCGGACAGGCGACGCCGGAGGCGACCCACCTGATCAAGGTTGCCTGTGAGTGCGTCAATGGCGTGCGCCCCGGCATGAAGATCTTCGGTACCGATTACGAAACCCGCGATGGCACCTGTATTCGCGATTACATTCATGTGGAAGACCTGGCCAAGGCCCACGTGATTGCACTGGATTACCTGCGCGAGGGCGGATCGTCCGAGATCCTGAACTGTGGTTATGGGCGTGGCTTTACGGTGCGGGAAGTGATTGACACGGTGAAGCGGCTGTCCGGCATGGATTTTCCCGTCGAGGAAACCGGCCGCCGCGCCGGCGATCCGGGAGCCTTGGTGGCCGACAACGCCAAAATCAAACAAGTGCTGGGCTGGGCGCCCGATTATGACGATCTGGATGTCATTGTCGGCACAGCTCTGAAATGGGAAGCCGCCTGGCAAAGTCGTCAGAAAGGATAATGGTCGTCAGAAAGAATAACGGCCGTCAGAAAGGCTAAAAGCCGTCCGAGAAGATAATGGCTGTGCCGCTTGCAAGGATTATAGTGGCCCCAAAAAACGGTGGCGTGCCAATGAGCCCGCCAAAGCGATCTGAACATGTATAGGTTAAAGCCTGCAATAGCTCATGGGTTGAAGCCTGCAATAGTTATAGAGAAGGAACGTCATGAAAATCACGATATTCGGTACCGGTTACGTGGGTCTGGTCACGGGGGCTTGCTTGGCCGACGTCGGTCATAACGTGCTCTGCATGGATGTGGACGAGAATAAAATCGAAGGGCTGAAGAACGGCATCATTCCGATCTATGAGCCGGGTCTCGAGTCGATCGTGAAGCACAATTTCGAAGCAGGCCGCCTGCAGTTCACGACTGATGCGGAAACCGCCGTGCAGCACGGTGACCTGCAGTTCATTGCGGTTGGTACCCCGCCGGATGAGGATGGCTCGGCAGATCTTCAGTATGTGCTGGCGGTAGCCCGCACTATCGGCCGCTACATGACGTCCTACAAAGTGATCGTGGACAAATCCACGGTGCCGGTGGGAACCGCCGACCGGGTCCGCAAGGCGGTCTCCGAGGAGTTGGCGGCACGGAGCGCGGACTTAACGTTCGATGTCGTCTCCAACCCTGAATTCCTGAAAGAAGGCGCGGCCGTTAACGATTTCATGAAGCCCGACCGCATTGTGGTGGGCAGCGACAGCGCGAAGGCCCAATCTCTGATTCGGGAAGCCTACTCGCCGTTCAACCGTAATCACGATCGTATGGTGTACATGGATATCCGCTCGGCAGAGCTGACCAAATACGCCGCCAACGCCATGCTGGCGACCAAGATCAGCTTCATGAACGAGATTGCCAACCTGGCCGAGCGCCTGGGAGCGGACGTGGAAGCAGTGCGCCTGGGGATTGGCTCCGATCCCCGTATCGGCTACCACTTCATTTACCCCGGCTGCGGTTATGGCGGTTCCTGCTTTCCCAAAGACGTGCAGGCGCTGGTTCGCACCGCTCAAGGCGCGGGCTATGAGGCGGAGCTGCTGAAATCCGTGGAGGCCGTCAACGGCAAGCAAAAAGAGCGGCTGTTCGAGAAGCTGCATCAACACTTCGGTGGCAAGCTGGAAGGCAAGGTCGTTGGAGTTTGGGGGTTGTCGTTCAAGCCCAATACCGATGATATGCGCGAGGCGCCCAGCCGCGTGCTGATGGAAGCCCTGTGGGAGGCCGGTGCGCGAGTGCAGGCCTTTGACCCAGAGGCCATGAAGGAAACCCAGCGCATTTATGCCAATGAGGAGCGACTGACTCTGTGTGGAACCAAGGAGCAAGCGCTGAAAGGTGCGGATGCTCTGGTCATCTGTACGGAGTGGAAGGAGTTCCGTTCCCCGGATTTCGGCATGATCAAGGAGTGTCTGAACCAGCCTGTGGTCGTGGACGGACGTAACCTGTACGATCCTGAGCTGCTGGCTGAGCGGGGCATTCAGTACTACGCCATGGGGCGCGGCCTGAGCATCAAACAGCCTCAGTAAGAGAATAGGAGGGTGTTCATGAGTGGATTCGAACTGCACGAGCGGCTCCAACAGGATACGTTGGACGTGGGCCGTCTGGAGCTGTGCCGGGTGCTGCTCATGAATAACCGCTGCTTTCCCTGGCTGATCCTGGTGCCCGAGGTGGCGGCTATTCGGGAGATCCATGACCTGAGTGACGCCCAGCAGGTACAGTTGATCCGGGAATCGTCCCGGGTCGGTCAGGCCCTGATGACGTTGTTTTCGGGGGATAAGCTCAACGTGGCGGCACTGGGCAACATGGTGCCGCAGCTACATGTTCATCATATTGTCCGCTTTCAGGGTGATCCGGTCTGGCCGGCTCCGGTGTGGGGTAGCCCCTTCAACGAGCCTTACCATCCCAATGAGGCGGCGCAGCGGCTTGAGCAGATACGCCAGGCACTCGCGCTTTAATTTCCTAATCGGCTGTTAGGCGGCTGTGCGGCCAGTTTGCTCGCCGATGACGGCAGCCGACGCTCCGCTCAACACTGCGCTAACAATCCCTGGCAATCCAGCCGACCCCAACATTGACCCAAGTCCAGGCTCCGTGCGCAATCTTGCCGCATGGACTGATTTTGGCGAAAAATCCGTTTATACTACGCCCCATTTTTTGTGGGGAAGAGGGCGCGACCGTCGAGTCGTGCATCTGGATCATCCCTTCACCCGGAATCTAACGCGGACAACTGAAAGCAGGGCGGTTACTGAATATGCGCACTCATTATTGCGGGGCGATCAACGAGAGCCTGGAAGGCCAGGAAGTGACACTGTGCGGCTGGGTTCACCGGCGGCGCGACCATGGTGGGGTCATTTTCCTGGATGTGCGGGATCGTGACGGCATCGCCCAGGTGGTGTTCGACCCAGACTATCAGGAGAGCTTTCAGCAGGCCGACCGGGTTCGCAGTGAATACGTGATTCAGGTGACGGGCAAGGTGCGTGCGCGGCCTGCCGGAACGGTCAATCCCAACATGCCGACCGGCAAGATTGAGGTTCTGGCCAAAAGCCTGGAGGTTCTGAACCAGGCGGAAACACCACCCTTTCCTCTGGATGAGTATTCAGACGTGGGTGAGGACGTTCGTCTCAAATACCGGTGTCTGGATCTGCGCCGCCCCGAAATGGCAGCCAAGCTGCGTTTGCGCTCCCGTATTACCACCAGCATCCGCCGTTATCTGGATGATCAGGGCTTCCTTGACGTGGAAACTCCGATTCTGACCAAGGCCACGCCCGAAGGTGCGCGGGATTATCTGGTGCCGAGCCGGACCCATCCCGGTAACTTCTTCGCGCTGCCCCAGTCACCCCAGCTGTTCAAGCAGTTGTTGATGGTGTCGGGCTTCGACCGCTATTACCAGATCGCCAAGTGCTTCCGCGATGAAGATCTGCGCGCTGACCGTCAGCCAGAATTCACTCAGATCGATATCGAGACCAGCTTTCTGGACGAAGAGCAGATCATCGATATCACCGAAGGCATGATCCGCTCCCTGTTCAAGGAAGTGTTGGGCGTCGAGTTCGGCGAATTCCCCCGCATGCCCTACAGCGAAGCCATGCGCCGTTTCGGTTCGGACAAGCCGGACCTGCGGATTCCGTTGGAACTGATCGATGTCGACGACCTGCTCAAGGATGTCGAGTTCAAGGTGTTCAATGGCCCGGCCAACGATCCCAAGGGACGTGTCACCGCGCTGCGCCTGCCCAAGGGTAGCCAGCTGTCGCGCAAGGACATTGACGACTACACCAAGTTCGTCGGTATCTATGGGGCCAAGGGGCTTGCCTATATCAAGGTCAATGAGCGCGCCCAGGGTCTCGACGGCCTGCAATCGCCGATCCTCAAGTTCATTCCCGAAGACAAGGTGCATGCCATCATGGATCGGGTACAGGCGGAGGACGGTGACATCGTGTTCTTCGGCGCCGACAAGGCCAAAATCGTCAGCGAGGCGCTGGGCGCGTTGCGGATCAAGCTCGGCCATGACCTCAAGCTGCTGACCTGCGAGTGGGCGCCCCTGTGGGTGGTGGATTTCCCGATGTTCGAGGAGAATGACGACGGCAGCTACAGCGCGTTGCACCATCCTTTTACCTCACCCAACTGCGGACCGGACGAGCTCGAGGCGAATCCTGCGGCAGCGTTGTCCCGCGCCTACGACA
>CAYXVO010000051.1:0-2725 GCA_964467875.1 uncultured Pseudomonadales bacterium
AACCACCTCAAGGTAATAGCGCTTGCCTTGGTCCAGTTTGATTTTGGCGGAGATTTGCTGTGGATATTTGCTCCACTGGGTTGCCGTGGTCGCACCGGGAACGGAAGCGATCAACTGCTTCTTCGAGGGCGAGGCGTCGCTGGATAGCCAAAGCTCGGCGTAGTCGTCGCTGGTGATATAGAAGGTATATTCACCGCTTGCCGGTGCCGTCACCAAGGCTTCCACGCGCGCACCGAAATTATCGCCCCAGTTGACCGGGCCTTGTAGCTTGGTCAGAACGTCAAAGCCGTCTGGTGTGGCGGGATAGCGGGAATCGGCGCGAAGTCCGTCCACGGTATTGCCCGTGACGTTATGCCAATAATCGCGATAAACAGTTCCCTGCTTGAACACCTTAGCGGCAGCCGCCGCTGCGGGCAGGTTGTTGGGAGACGGATTGTTTGTAGGTTGAATGGTGCTACAGCCAGTTAAGGCACCGGTTAGCACAAGCAGTGAACTGACTAGATAATCTTTACGCATGGTAATTCTTCCCAACGGAATGAGCACGTGGGCGGGTTAGGCAGCACGGTGATAAATGACTGTTTAAAAGAGATTCGGACGTACTAAATCCTGCGTGGAATGCAGGAGAGGCAGCACTGAAAAAATGCATATGAGGTGCACCTGGGATAATAGAGTGAGTTGTTTCTATCCTCTGGTTGAGTCTCATCCCTGGTTGCTGACGACCTGCTTTTATTAGTAAGCAGATGAGCCGCGCTGTGTGAGTTGCGGTGCGGCTGCCACTAGCACCTGGAGCCTGGATTGAATCGGAGCCAGGATTCGGCGTGGGGCAGGTCAGCGATGTTCAAGGTAGTTGAGTAGGCAAGTGAAAACTAGGAGGTTTCACAATTCTTAACAGTGTGAGAAATAGGCATTGAAGTGACGCGGAGAGGAAAGAAAATAGAAGTAAATGCCTACTAGCAAACTAGGGGCTTTCTACTATTGCATGTCATGAAACTGTCGGTGTGTTTGGTCGTGTGACGCTAATGGGAGACATCTATCTTTGGCTACGAAATTAAACATTTGTTTGCGGTAGATGATCTGCCTGCCTGCTGGAAAAGGTTTGCTTTCAACCGCAAAAGGCGTGGCTGAAACTTCACCCGGAGGGCCAGCCACGTGCAATGAAAGGGCGGAATTAGGCGTGTGCGTTTTCTTTAAAACGCAGCCCTTCGCTTGCTAAAAAAGAGACTGAGGAGTCCTGCGCCAAAAAGGAAAATAGTGGATGGTTCGGAGACGGGCGTAGGCATTTTTCTATAGGTACTGCTAATCCAGTAGTCGCCATAGAAACTGGATTCTTCGGCGACGTTTTGAAGGTGAGCTGTAGCGGATTCGCCTTCCGGGACGTAGAAAATATCAAACCAGAAATCGATGCCGAGAGCCGGTGTCGGCGATACGACATGGAGTGCCGACACTCGCCCGGTTTCAGTAGACCAATAGGTTTCCTCGACCAGGCTGGCGGTCCCATTCCAGGAATAGGTAAAAGGCTCAAAATCAAGGAAGACGCTAAGTAACAGCGACTGCTCAGAATCGACAACCAGGTGGCCGACACCCTCATGATAGACCGGCGATTCTCCATCCACGGGCGGAATCGTGGCTATAAAGGTGGATTCGTAATGGATAAGTGCGGCAAATGATGACCGGGTAAAAAGAGCAATAATAAGCAAGAACCAGTATCTCATGGTGATTTCCTTATTCGAGACATGGGTGGTACGTATGCAACGTTCCTTGGCTTTTGTTAGAAGTAACAGGGCGTGTCGAGGGGAACATTCCGATGGTTAACGACAACTCTCGAATCGCACCGGAGCTATTTTACACCTAACTATACGGGACGAAACGGGGCGATTTCGTAAAATGGCGAGCGCTTGCAGATTAATGTGAATGGGCAAAGCGGGCAATCAGCGCAGAGGCGGCAGAGCCAGTGACTCTGCCGCACTAGATACTTAAAGCTCGGCTTCAACAACGCCTGACTGGGGGCTTTCATGCCCGTCGGTGTCAATCGCCCGGATGGCGAAGTAATAGGTGCCGGGTGGAAGGCCGTTGAATCGGTATTGAGTGATGGTGGGATCCTGCAGTTCAATCTGTTGGGTCAGGCTCTCAGCAGAGGTTCCGTAGAAAACGCGATAGCCTAGAAGATCATCTGCATCGATAGCTGAGCCATCAACCCGCTTGGTCGGTACGCTCCAGGCCAAGGTTAATGCGTTCTCCTTCACCACAAGCAACGCGCTTTTTGATGTCACGCTACCGGCTTCGTTACGCACGATGCAGTCATAGACGCCTGCATCTTCGACCGTGGCAGTCGAAATCAGCAGGTGTTCCGAAGAGGCACCGGGTATGGCAACGCCGTCCTTGCGCCATTGATAGGTAATTGGTGCAGTGCCGCTGGCATTTACATTCAGCGTGGCTGATTCCTGCGTGTAAAGCGTCAGGTCGGTTGGGTTGAACGTGATCCGTGCCGGCTCAACCTGATTGCCTGTTTCAATCAACTCGTCTGCTATTTCGCCTGCTTCACTGGCTATGTCGTCAAGAACAACGTCGACAGGCGCTTCCGTGGGGGAGTCAGGGCTCTTCGCTGGCTCGCTATCTGGTTCGGTGTTAACGATAGGCTCTGGAGCATCGGAAGCCGGTGTTTCAGCGTCGGATGCCTCTGGGTCCACTTCAGGCGTCGCCGTGTCCGGAACTGGTGTGGCAACCA
>CAYXVO010000051.1:2735-11144 GCA_964467875.1 uncultured Pseudomonadales bacterium
CCACGGGGGGCGGGGTGGGCGCATTGACTATAGTGGGCGCATTGACTACAGGTGGCGCATTGACTACAGGTGGCGCATTGACTACAGGTGGCGCATTGACTATAGCTGGCGGTGTGGCTGGAGTGGTGTCAGTGACTTCTGAAGAAGGCTGGGAAACCTCTGCAACGTCCTGTTCGGGCTGTACAGGGGCCTGTAGCTCAGGCGCCTGATCTGAGTCTTTATCTGCAGGTTGCGGTGCGGCCGCGATCACCTGGGACAGGCCGGCGGCAATATCAGCTGCGGCATATAGCAGGTCACTTTTCGTGACTTCAGGCAGGCCTCCCAGGTTTACGTTGGGCAAGGTTCCCGTCGCGGCGAACCGCTGCGCAGCGGTTTCAAGTACATCGGTGATGTCCACCCAGGTTGGCGCATTGGCCAGTGCCAGAAATGCTGCGGAGGAGACGCTGTAACGCATATGCTCGGCGTCAACCGAGGTGTTCCCGTTGATCTTGGTCAGATCAAAAGGCATGCGGTCGAGCATTGTGTCTTTGAAACCCAGTAGGTCTGCCGCGAGCTCTCGGCCTCGCAGAATATTATCCGGGTTCAGCCCCGACCGTTGATGCTCAGCCCAGCGAAAGGCAAGGTGGGACAATGGGGTAATGGGGGTCGTCTGCTCGTTCCAAGCAAGTGATGGAAGCGCCGTGAAGAGAGCAAAGCTTTGCGACGGCTTAAAGCGCTGGCCGAAGGGCACTGTCGTGTTGTCTGTAGTTGTGCAGCCGGCGGTTACGTCGCACGTCATGACGGTGCGGCTGTCGGTAGTCAGATGCAGGATCAGTGGCGCGGAAAGTCCGGGCGGGAGTTCGATCTTGAATCGGCCGTCGGACCCTGTTCGTACCGGGCGTGTGACTGGGCTGGTGTCGAGCTCGGAGTAGTTTCCATTTGCGGTGATTCTATAGACAGTAACAATGCCCTGGGAGACCGTGCCATTCATTGCGATGCCCGAGAGCGTCGGCGGGATGCTGGCGGATTCCTGTTGTACCGCACTGCGATGAGTGTCGGAGTTTTTAACAGCAGGTGGGACAGGCTGATTACAGCCTACGGCGAGCAGCGCTGGAACTAGAATAAGCTGCCGGGTTCCTGTGAGCGTGGAAAGAGCTCGCAAGACGGTCTGCATGGGCGTCAGCATCAGAATTCGATTATCCTCTATGAATTCCTATCGGCACCGGAAACAGCAAGCGGAGTGTCGATCTTGTTTACAGAAGCGGAATAATTGCGCCCGGATTGTAGAATGGATTCAAGGGCGAAAGTGAGTGAAAGTTCACACTTCAGCAAGGGGACTGCTTACTTTGGCTAAATCGAACAATGAGTTAGGTGAAATGAGGGCGAGGGCGCGATACGAGCGGTGTGAGAAAGCGAGGCTGGACCAGAAACTGAAAAAAGAACTAAAAAAGAACTAAAAAAGAACTAAAAAAGCGATACTGCCTCAATCCGCTGTTTGGCTGGAAATGAGCAAAACCGCTGGCGGATGTGCAGTCCGCCAGCGGGGCATGAGCCACCTTTAGTTGCTCAGACTGGTCCGCAGTTTCTGGGCCTTCTCGGTGTCGCCGGCTTTGTCGTAGGCTTCGGCAAGGTGCTGTGCGATTTCCGTTTGGCTTGGGTCCAGTTGATGGGCCTTCTCAAGGACGGCGATGCTTTCCTTCACCTTGTTTTTCTGCAACAGGATCCAGCCATAGGTATCGGCAATTGCCGCGTTATCTGGCGTCAGGTCGAACGCTGTTTTCGCGGTCAGTTCCGCGGCGGCGTTGCCGGTTTCCTGATAGAGCCAGGCCAGGTTGTTGAGAGCGACGGCATCGTTGGGGCGAACGGCCCGGATTTTCTCGTATTGCTCAATGGCTTTTGCGTTCTGGCCATCCGCTTGATAGCCCATGGCCAATAACGTCATCGTCTGGGGGCTGTTGGGTTGGATGTTCAGCCAGTCCTTCAGCGGTTCCAGCGAAGCCTTGGCCTGATTGGACTGACGCAACGCCTGGTGCATCTTGATTGCAAGGCTCTGGGTATATTGTTGGTCCCAGGCCGCGCGATAAGCTTCCACGGCTTTATCGAAGCTCTTAACGCTGGCGTAGTAGTCTCCTTCCATTTCCAGCGGGGCTGGGGAGGTCGGATACTGCTGTTTGATCTGGTTGAGTAATGCGAGTCCTTCATCCGCTTTACCCGACAGCAGATCTACACGTGCCGCCAACAGAGCAAGCTCAACGCTCTGGGGATTTGTCCGCAGGGCATTGCCAACGATTTCACGAGCGCCCTTAAAGTTCTCCTGTGAAAGCTCCTTCTCAACGGCTGTCCGATAGATACCGGGACGAACTCGCTGGACACGGGAATCGCCAGGCGCAAGCGTTTCAACCGTCGCAAGATACCCTTCGGCCTGGTTGGTTTTACCCTCCGCTGCGGCTAATTCGGCCAGGGCAAGGCGTATGTTGATGGCGCGCGGATATTGCTCGGCAAGCTTGTCGAGAGCGGCGATGGCAGCCGCGCTGCCCTGTTGCTTTTCAATGGTGTTCAAAAAGCCATTCAAAGACGGTGTGTGCTCAGGGTTAATGGCCAGGACTGCGGCATATTGTGCCTGTGCCGCCGCCCAGTCTTGTGCCCGGAGGTCCAGCTGAGCCAAATTGAGCAGGGGGGTGGCATTGTCCGGTTGTGCTTTGCTGGCCTGTAGGAAGTAGTCGCGAGCGGCTGCTTCGTTGCCAGCTTGTACGGCGATTGACCCCAGCGCATTGAGTGCGGGTGCGCTCTTTGGCTCGTTCTTGAGCCAGGCCTTGGCAAAGGCTTCCGCTTGTTTGGTGTCACCTGCGCGCACGTAGGCACTGGTCATTAAGGTCTTTGCCGTCACATTGTCAGGCGCCTGCTTCAACACCTGCTTCAGCTCCGCTATCGCGTTATCGGTCTGCTGGATGGAGATGTAATAACGCGCCAGCCGGCTGCGCAACTCGACGTTATCGGGATTCAGCGCAAGGGACTGCTTGATCTGTTCCAGCCCTTCGCTGGTATCGCCGCTGGCCAGGGATGCGATGCCGAGCAGAGACAGGATTTCTGGATCCTGCTCTTGATTATCGAGCTGCTTGAGGATTTCGGTCGCGGCGCCTGGTTGCTGCAGCTTGATCTTGGTGGCTGCCAAAATCTTGCTGACAGCGGGGGCGGTGTTCTCCCCGCTATAGCGGCTCAGATATTCCTCGGCGGATTGGAGGTCGCCCTGGGCATAACGGATCATCCCAAGCAGGACGCCGCTATCGGAATGGCCCGGGGCCTGACGCAGGACTTTCTCGAGTTCCGCAGCGGCCTCACTGAGCTTGCCCTCTTTGTACAGCTTAAGAGCGGTTTCATACCCTGTCTTGATCGCGCCAGGTGCGGACTTGGCCAGAATCTCTTCATAGACAAAGGCTTCCGAGATCTTGCCCTGTTGCCGTAGTACGGATACCAGACGGGAAATTGTCTGGAACTTGCGATAGGTCATCAGGTCATAGCGACCGATCTCATCCAGTGCCTTGATATAGGCTTCTTCAGCCTCGGCATACTGTTTTTGGGAGTCAGCGTATTGCGCTTTCCATAGCCAGAGCTCTGAGCTATTGGCGTCGACTGACTCCGCTTCGTCCATCAGCTTGCTTGCCTTGTCCTGGTCTCCCGCCGAGGCGGCCAGGCGCGAAAGCGCAACCAATGACTTGACGTTTTCCGCATTTTGTTCACGTGCTTTCTGGTAGAACTCCTGAGCCTTCTCGCGCTTGCCGTCTGCAACGGCAATATCACCTTCGAGCAGGAACGCTTCTGCTTGATCGCTTTTGGAAGGGGACTTTAGTGTCTTGAGAAGGTCGCCGGCTTCGCTGAGCTTCTTCTGCATCGTGAGCGCCGACGCCAGGCCCAGCACGGCTCGGTTGTACAGGTTTCCGGATTCCAGGGTCCGGGATGGGTCTTCGGGTTCAAGTAATTTGCGGTACTGCCTTTCCGCGCTGCGGGCGTCACCGGCGATCAGCAGGTTATCGGCGACGATCAGCAGTGGGTCCTGGCTTATCGGGTCCAGTTTGAGTGCGTTCTGTGCTTCCTCAATACTGGCCTTGAGTTGTCCCTGCTTCTGATAAAAGCGTGCCTGGTCGAGGTGAGTGAGAAACTGCACTTCATCCTTGGACATATCCCGTTGGTTGCCGGTGTCGCTGCAGGCGGCGATGCTGAGAGCGATCGCCGACGCCAGAACAAGCTGTTTTAGTACCGGGAATTTTTGCATGGTGACATCCCTAAAAATGACTCGACTCGTTATCAAACAAGGCTCGATTGGTTTTAAATCCGTATGCTTGCCGACCTGAAGGTGCGCTCTAGGCACCAGGTTGGTTGGTTAGGGCATACATGGTATCGGTTAAGACATCTGTAAGTTGTACTTGTCTGTCAGGTTGTACAATGTTGGCCTTGTCACACCCAGAAGGCGTGCTGCTTGCGCCATGTTGTACTGGCTTGTCTGCAGGGCCCGCAAAATTGCGCTGCGCTCGGCTTCCTCGCGTACCTGACGCAGGTTGAGAACCGTATCATTGAGGTCGCTCACGTCCTCTAGTTCCAGATCCCGCGCGGTAATCCGTTTGTTTTCCGTCATGATTGTGGCGCGCTTGACCTTGTTGATCAGTTCACGCACGTTACCTGGCCATTCATAGCGCTGGATCGCACGTTGTGCGTCTTCGCTGAACCCCAGGATGCCGCGGTCCATCTGCTTGGTAAAGCCCTTGAGCAGCGACTGGGCGATGACCAGTGCATCTCCATTGCGCTCGCGTAGCGGCGGCACGTTCAAGGTGATTTCGCTGACCCGGTAATACAAGTCTTCGCGAAAGCTTCCGTCACGAATGAGCGTGCTCAGATCACGGTGAGTGGCGCAGACCACGCGCACGTCCACGGGGATTTCTCGCACACCACCAACCCGCTCGATCACTCTTTCCTGCAGGAACCTTAGAAGTTTAGCCTGCAATGCCATGGGCATGTCGCCAATTTCATCAAGAAATAGGGTGCCGCCATGCGCAAGCTCGACTTTTCCCTTTTTCATCTGCGTGGCGCCAGTGAACGCGCCTTTCTCATAGCCGAACAGTTCGCTTTCCAGCAGGTTTTCCGGAATGGCGGCGCAGTTGATGGCGGAAAAGACGTTGTCGGCACGGGAGCTGAGATCATGGATGGCGCGGGCCAGCACCTCCTTGCCGGTGCCGGTTTCGCCCAAAACCAGGGTGGTTACGTCGGCCGGTGCGATCTTTTCGACAGTGCGGCAGATCTCCAGCATCGCCGGACTGGACGCAATGACGCCCTTGAGTCGCGATGTCGTCTGGCCGCGGCTGAGTTCGCGGTTTTCCTGCTCAAGTTCGTAGAGGCGAAAGGCGCGATTGACGACGAAGCTTAGAATGTCGGCGTCGACGGGCTTCTGATAGAAATCGCAGGCGCCCATGCCAACGGCTCTGACCGCATTTTCCTTATCTTCACGGCCAGTCACCACGATCACTTTCGTCATGGGAGCGAGAGTCAGGATTTCCTGAAGCAGCGCGAAACCTTCGCTGGCGCCGCCGGGGTCCGGCGGTAAGCCCAGGTCCAAGGTGACAACCTGCGGTTCAACGCGGCGAAGGTGGGATAGGGCGGTCTCGCGGTCATCGGCGACATAAACGTCTATGTCCTCGAAGCACCAGCGCATCTGACTTTGGAGGCCGGGGTCGTCCTCTACAATCAATAGTCGTTTTTTCACAATAGTACGGGGTCCCTGGTAATCCTTTGACGGGTAATCTGACCTGACCTGTTGCTCATCCTGGAGCGCCCGGGTCATCAACCCGTTTTCATGGCGAATCATTTCATTGCAAATCGCTTTATATAGTAACAGGGCAGTGGCCGAACACAACCAGGGCACCACGGGAGAAATGCTAAATTTTCAGGGAAGTCATTGCCGCCTCATCCGATACGTGTGGGCGCACCGGTGGATTGAAAGCCTCATTCAACCACGAATCAAATGGCTTGCGGCGTGCCGCCATCTGGTTCGCTGCTGGAGAGGCCGTGCAAGGCGGCAGAAGCTTGGCCTTTCCCAAATGTGGGGCGGGCGGGTGCAAGCACGGGAATCCGCAGGGTAAAACAGCTCCCCAGTCCCGCCTGGCTCGTGACATCGATGCCGCCGCCGATTTTACGCAGGTACTCCCGAGTCTGGTAGGCGCCAATGCCCATGCCGGTCAAGCCCTTGGTGCTTTCAAAAGGCTTGAACAGGTTGTGCTTGATAAAGTCCTCGCTCATGCCGCTGCCGGTGTCTTGAATGAAGAGCAATACGTATCCGGTACTCGGTTTAAGGCTTAGGCTGACCTCGCCATCCTTGCCGGTGGCGTCTTGCGCATTCTGCAGGATATGACCGATCACGTTGCCGAGTTTGTTACGATCCGCGCGAACCCGTACCGGCGGAGAATTTGGCGCGAGCGTAGGGGCGGGCTGATTGCGGGAGTAGGCGGCGACGATCTCACTCAGTAATTGCGTCAAATCGAACTCGTCGTTCTCATCTTCATCGACCGGCTTGCGTATTTGCTGCAGCAAGTGGTTCATTTTGTTAACCGCATGATCCGTCGTCCGCACCATGTCATCGATGAATACCGGATTGGACCTGTGTTTCTCGGCGTTTTTGGTCAGCAGCGATAGCTGGGCGATGATGGTCTTCAGGTCGTGCACCATAAACGCGGATGTGCGGGTGACCGCTTCGAATTGCTTGGCTTCGGCCAGTCGATCCTGTGCCTGGGACAGGGCGAAATAGCTGCAGGCCTGATGGGCGACAATCTTCATCAGGTCGTAGTTTTCCCAGTTGAGCTCCAGTGGCGCGAGCGGTCGGCCAATAACCGCGAAACCATAGAGGTTTTCCTTGAGAAAAAGGGGAATGATGAGCCAGGGCTAGTCCATGTTCCAGATGACTTCCGGAATCTCCAGTAATTGATAGCGGGAAGGATCGGCCTGATATTCATGGAGGTCGATAACCCAGTCGCCCTGGTTCATGTATTTGGCGAACTCGCCATGGCTGTCCACTTGACCATGACGAATGTCGGGATGGTTCACATACGCGATTGGGCTGAACTGGTCATGTTCGTCCCGCACCCAAAGTACACCGGCGTTGCACTCCACCAGGCTCATCAGGACCCGAATGATACGTTGGGGCAGGCTGTCGTCGATATCGTTGGCGGACAGCATGCGGGTGATTTCGAGCCACTCTTCGCGGTAATCGTATTTATAGTTGAAGAAATGTTGGCTGATGAAAACCATCAGGCGCGCGCGAAGCTTACGGGAGCTGGCCAGCAGGACGAAGAAAACCAGGGCGCCGAAGAAAAACAGAACCTGCAGCCCGGCTGACCAGTTGCCGCCGAAGAACTTGATGTAATAGCCACCCACGGACATGAGAAGCAGATACAGGCCGGCGACCAGCAGCGCACTGGTGTGGAAAATAAACTGGCGGGAAATCTGGACTTCGATCGGCTGGCGTCGGCTATTGATGAGTGTGAGCCCGAGCAATGGCGCGACCAGGGCATTCACCGCGCCGCGCGCATCCCATAGGGGCTTGGAGACCTGATTGAACAGGAGTGCATCGGAATAAAGGAAGAAGTCGTAAGCGAATAGGGCTCCGATTGCCAATACCAGGTAGCGAATATTCGAGCGGTTGTACCCCGAGGCGTTCTTCCACACCTGCTCCAGCAACACCAGCCCGGTTAGGGAGACGGCGATTTGGGCGACCAGAATGACCTTGCTGCTGACCAACTGTTCATCAAAAAGCCCACGTGCCAACGTGGTGATCAGCAGGAGGAGGATAACGCCGCCCGAGGCCACGGCAAGCCAGTACTGGGGGCGCCCTGAGCTACGCTGGGGCGTAAGCCCGACCCCGATGATCATGAACAGGACGGCAAGCCAGGCGCCATTGCGCAGACTTTCCAGGGAATAACGGAGATAGAAGGGCGGAATTTCAGTCATTGACTGGAAGGTTAAAAGCCCCAGCCAGAGGGTAGTGAGGATGGAGGCCACCAACAATGCACGGTCGGTATTGCGGCGCAAAAAACCCTGCGCAAGCAGGATGGTTACCAACAGGTAGACCAGAGTGCCGGTGGCATGGCTCAGCGTTCCGAAATCCAGGTTCAGGTCCGCGAAAATAGGCTCCAAATGGTGCACCCTCTTTAAACCGTGCCTAATCTGTGTGTAGTGTTCCCTCTCCCCTTGCGGGAGAGGGCTAGGGAGAGGGGTTAGCGGCAAAGCCGCTTGAAACACGGTATATGCATGCTTCACCCTCTCCCCAGCCCTCTCCCGTCAAGGGAGGGGGAGTTAAGCCAAAGCGTTGCACATATTTTTCATGCTACGTGCCGAGTGTTCCCTCTCCCCTTGCGGGAGAGGGCTAGGGAGAGGGGTTAGCGGCAAAGC
>CAYXVO010000052.1:0-7948 GCA_964467875.1 uncultured Pseudomonadales bacterium
TTCGGATCGGCCCCTGAATCTGGAGCAGTTGAGCGACGTATTCGACGAGGACCGCCGTCCCGCACGCTCCGTTCTGCGCGAGGTGGTGGAGCAGATCCGGCAGAGTTGCGCTGACAGAGGGTTTGAGCTGGTGGAAGTGGCCAGCGGCTATCGCTTTGAGGTCCGCCTCGAATATGCGCCCTGTGCCAGTCGGCTGTGGGAAGACCGGCCCCAGCGTTACTCCCGTGCCTTGCTGGAAACCCTAGCTATCATTGCGTATCGCCAGCCTATTACACGCGGTGATATCGAAGACATCCGGGGCGTTGCGGTCAGCACCAACATTGTCAAAACGCTTCAGGAACGGGAATGGATTCGGGTGGTTGGCCATAAGGACGTTCCGGGGCGCCCGGCCATGTATGCCACGACCCGCCAATTCCTGGACTATTTCAATCTGGCGAGCCTGGAACAGTTGCCGCCGCTGGCGGACATCCGCGACCTGGAGGCCATCGGGCGGGAACTTGAAGCCAAGCTGGCCATGCCCGGCACCATGAGCCCTGATGCGGGCGTACTTGGCGGCGATGATGCGACACCCGAGGATCAGACTCTGCACTGATCCCATGATCTGCTTTCGGCAGGCACCGTAAAGGCCTCTGTCGTCAAGGCCTCGGTCGTAATGAGCCGGGAAGGCTTTTGAAGAAACAGCCGTAAAAGATTTTGTATGAACGAGCCGAGAAGGCTTTTGCTAAACGAGCCGTGAAGGCTTTTGCTGAACGAGCCGTGAAGGCTCCCGATCCCAACAGAAGGAATACCCATGTCCGAATCAGAAAAGCGTCCCGCGTCAGGGACGGAAAAACTACAGAAGATACTTGCCCAAACCGGGCTCGGTTCGCGCCGCCAAATCGAGGAGATGATTCGTGCCGGTCGAATCCGTGTGAACGGCGAGGTCGCCACGATCGGTGACCGTGCCACCAACAAGGATGTGATCGAAGTGGACGGGCGCGCGGTGAAGTCGGTGGAGCGGGGGCAGCAGGTTCGCGTGCTGATGTACAACAAGCCGGAAGGCGAAGTCTGTACTCGCAATGACCCGGAAGGACGTCCCACGGTGTTTGAGCGTCTGCCCAAGATTCAGGGGCAGCGCTGGATTTCAATCGGGCGGCTGGATATCAATACCACCGGTCTGCTGCTGTTTACCACGGATGGCGAACTTGCCAATCGTCTTATGCATCCATCCCACGCGGTAGACCGGGAATATGCGGTGCGCGTCATGGGTGAGGTGGATGACGAGATGATTGCGCGGTTACGGGAAGGCGTTCTGCTGGAAGACGGCATGGCCCGCTTCAGCGACATTTCCGCAGCGGGTGGATCCGGCATCAACAATTGGTATTACGTCACGCTGATGGAGGGCCGGAATCGGGAGGTTCGCAGGCTCTGGGAATCCCAGGGCATGGCGGTCAGCCGCCTGAAACGGGTGCGATTCGGACCATTGGCGCTGCCCAGCCGGATCAAGGTTGGCCATTGGGAAGAAATGGCGGAGCGTGACGTGAAGGCGCTGTATCGGTTAGTCGGACTCGAGATGAAAGCCATGACCGCGCAGACGCCTAATGACAAGGCCCGGATGGAGCGTCAGCAGCGCAAGAAGGCGGTACTGCCGGACCGCACCTCGGCGCGCGCGCCAGTGGCACGTAAGGGACGTTACGCCGGCAAACGGTAAGCGCTAATGCGGTGGTTTTAGCTGTGGCTGTGGTCGGATGGAACCGGCCGCAGCATTGTTTAGCTGAGTTCCGGTATGAGCTGCACTTCGATTCGGTTACGTCCTTGCTTCTTGGCGCGGTACAACGCCATATCAGCACGGCTGAGCAGGTCCTGGCTACTGTCCTCCTGGTCCCGGCCGTTGTCGCCCTGATATAGACTGGTCACACCGAGACTGATCGTGACGCTGACCGAGCGCCCCATTGCCTCGATGGGCATGGCACTGACCGCTTCCCGCACACGTTCGGCAATGATCTGGGCGCCTTCGGTGTCGGTATGGCTGAGGATCAGTGCAAATTCTTCACCGCCGAGACGGAAGCACAGATCCGACTGGCGGCAGGTGGTACGGATACGAGCTGCGACTTCCTTTAATACTTCGTCACCCACGATATGACCGTGGGTGTCGTTGATCTTCTTGAAATGGTCCAGGTCGACTAGAACCAGGGACAGACCGTCTTGATGGCGCCGGGCCAGATCCATCTCCCGCTGAATCTGATTGTCGAATGAGCGTTTGTTGCCAATGCCGGTGAGGGCATCGGTCATAGCCGCATTGAGTGCCAGCTGGTACAGAAGGGCGTTGCGCAGGGGATACACCAAGATCGCCAGCATCTGCTCGATGACTTTCAGTTCCGGCTCAAGAAACCGCTTGCCGCGACCAAAGCTGATCTCTCCCAACGCCTCGCCCTGCACGGTCAAGTTGTACTGACAGCGATGCACGCCCAGCCGATCGGATTGCAGATGAGTCTGTGGTGCTTCATTCAGGTAGCGAACGCCGTCCACTTCCACAAGTTCCGACAGGGCTTCCATGAACAGGCTGATTTGTTCGCTCACGTCCAGGGTCATTTGCAGCTTACGGGTCAGGCGGGCATGAATATCGTCACCGGGCGCGAGGCGGGGCAGAATCTCCGCGACGCGCGCAATCAGCTTGGCACGGTTGAAATCGATGGTGTTGGAGCGAGTACCGGTGGACATTTCGCGTTCTCCGAAGGTGCGGTGTGGCAACGACTAGGGGATATTTAGCGAAATTCGGTCCTATTTATAAAAAATCGAATAAATAGAAATAGATATATCGGTTACTTGAGTCTATTTGGCAGGTTTTTGTCAGCGGTTTGACACCGGTCGGGAGCCTGGCTGTCGCCGCACCAGAGTTTTGTCAAAAATTTGCCAAGGCGTTCATTTTGTCCGGACTCAATCTTTTACACCTAATTTTCTGTGATAGAATGCGGCCGGCTTCATCGGTCTGGATAGAGATTGATCAATGCAGTTTCAGACACCCGTCCCCGGCTCGATACCTTGGTCGTCGTTCGTACCCTAGTGCGACGTTCCGATCATCAACCTCTGTCAATCGTTGTCCACGCATGCGCCTAAAATCCATCAAACTCGCCGGCTTCAAGTCTTTCGTTGATCCGACCACGGTTCCATTCCCCAGTAACATGGTGGCCATCGTTGGCCCCAATGGCTGTGGTAAATCCAATGTGATCGACGCCGTTCGCTGGGTGATGGGGGAGTCCTCCGCCAAGAACCTGCGGGGTGAGTCCATGACCGACGTGATCTTCAACGGATCGGTTTCCCGCAAGCCGGTGGGACAGGCCAGCATCGAACTCAACTTCGATAACTCCGATGGCACCCTTGGTGGTGAATATGCGCGCTTTGCCGAGATCTCCATCAAGCGCAAGGTGACCCGCGATGGACTCTCGGAATACTTCCTGAACAACACCCGCTGCCGGCGCAAGGACATCACCGATATCTTTCTGGGTACGGGCCTGGGGCCACGCAGTTACTCGATCATCGAACAGGGCATGGTTTCCAAGCTGATTGAGTCCCGGCCGGAGGATCTGCGGGTCTATCTGGAAGAGGCCGCCGGCATTTCCAAATACAAGGAGCGACGCAAGGAAACCGAGCAGCGCATGAAGCGCACGCTGGAAAATCTGGAGCGGCTGACCGATCTGCGGGATGAACTGGGGCGCCAGCTTCAGCATTTGCATCGTCAGGCGCAGGCCGCGGAGCGCTATACCGAACTCAAGGCGGACGAACGTCTCAAACGGGCGCAATTAGGTGCCTTGCGCTGGCGTGACCAGGATCGCCAGCTGCAATTGCATCGCCAACGCATTGGCGAGCTTGAGGTTGAACTAGAGAAAAATCTGCATCTGCGGACGGCGGCGGAAACCCAGATCGACCAGCAACGGGTGGCACGCGACGACGTATCGGAGCAATTCAACCGGGCCCAGGCGCGTTTTTATGAAACCGGCGCGGCGATCGCGCGGGCAGAACAGAGTCTGGAAAACCTGCGGGACCGGGAACGGCGGGCACGGGCAGAGCTGGATGACTCGCAACGCCAGATCAGTGAGGCTGAGCGGGAGCAGGAGAGTGACCGGGAGGTCCTGGCGCAGCTTGAGTTCGAGCTGGAGCAGTTGGAGCCTGATCATGAGATGGCTCGCCTTGCCATGGAGGAATTTTCCGAAAAGCTGATCCAGGCCGAAGAGGATATGCAGCACTGGCAGCAGGATTGGGACCAGTTCAACCAGATCTCGGCGGATGCCAGCCAGCGGGCGGAGGTCGAGCAGTCTCGCATCCGTCACTCGGAACAGCTTATGCAGCGCATTGATGGCGCCGTCAGCCGGTTGCGGGACGAGGAGGATCTGTTGCGTGGCCAGGCCGACGACGAGGAGTTGGAGGAGCTGGCGCTCAAGTTGGAAATGCTTGATGAGTCGCAACAGGAGCTGGAAGCCGCGCAGCAGCAACAGCGAGGTCGAGTGAGCGAGGCCCGGGATGCCCTGGGTGCTCTGCAGCGGGATCTGTCGGGCCTGGAAAAGCAATTGCAAACGGATCTGGGCCGACGGGCCTCGCTGGAAGCGCTCCAGCAGGCGGCACTGGAGAAGGAAACGCCGGAAACCAGGCAGTGGCTGCAGCGCATGGGGCTGGATCTGCAAGCCCGCCTGGGCGCACGTATCCAGGTCGAAGCTGGCTGGGAGCGGGCGCTGGAAGCCGTGCTGGGTGAGCATCTTCAGGCATTGCAGGTAGAGTCATTGCATAGCCTGGATCTGCAGATGGTCGCCGGTAACAAGGGCCTTGCGGTCCAACTGATGGAGTCGGCGCCGGTGGCGCAGATCCAGGGCGGCCGCCCAAGCCTGGCATCCATTGTCAGCGGCGGCGCGCAGCCGGGTGTGGTGCTGGATGCCGTGTTTCTGGCGGAGACGCTGGAAGAGGCCTTGGCCCAACGCCCGGAGCTGGGGCCGGGCCAGACCATCGTAACCCGTGAGGGCGATTGGCTGGGGCGGCACTGGGTTCGGATCGGGCGGTTGTCCCAGGACGGCGGCGTGCTGGAGCGGCAGGCTGAGTTGCAGCAGATCAATGGACGCATCGACGCAACCCAGCAGCAGATTCTGGACCTGCAGGAGGACCTGGCGCGTAAACAGGAGTTGATCCGGCAGCAGGAGCAGCAAGGCGAAGAGCTTCAACGCAGGCTCGGCCAGTTGGGGCATGAACGGTCGGAGCTGAAGTCGCGTCTCAGTGCCCGCAAGGCGCGGCAGGAGCAGCTGCAGGTGCGGCTCACGCGGCTAACCCAGGATCTGGCTGAACAGGTTCGTCATCGTGAGCAGGAAGAAGCCCTGCTTGCGGAAACCCGTGCCCGCTGGCAACAGGCCATGTCGGAGATGGACCGCAATGTGGACCAGCGCGAGTCCTTGTCGAGTCGGCGCGACCAGTTAAGAGCGGATCTCGACCGCTATCGGAACCAGGCGCGACAAGCTCGGGACCAGGCCCACCAGTTGCAGTTGCGGGTACAGGCACTGAAAGCCCAGCAGCAGGCAACGCGTACCGCCCAGGAGCGTTTGCAGCTTCAGCATGAGCGACTGCTGGAGCGGCGCCAGGCGCTGGAGGAAATAAAGGAGACGAGCCTGGAGCCCGTCGAGGAAGTCCGCCTGCAACTGGAAGAGTTACTGGATCGCCGGTTGGCCGAGGAACAAGCTGTCATCGAGGCCCGTGAGGCCGTCGAGGCGATCGATCAAGGGCTGCGGGAGCAGGATCAGCATCGCCAGCGGGCCGACCGGACCGTGCAAGAGCAGAACCTACGCCTGCAGGAGCTGCGCATGGCGCTGCAAGCAGCAGAGATCCGGCGTAACACCCTTGATGAGCAGGTCCAGCAGGACAACTTTGTTCTGGACGAAGTGCTTCGGCTATTGCCCGAGGATGCATCCGAGGCGGCCTGGGAGGAAGAGTTGACCCGCATTGGCCAGCGCGTGCAGCGTCTGGGGCCAATCAACCTGGCGGCCATCGAGGAATACAAGGCACAGTCCGAGCGTAAGACTTACCTGGACGCACAGAACGATGATCTGGTGGAGGCCCTGCAAACCCTGGAGGATGCCATTCGCAAGATCGACCGGGAAACCCGTAGTCGATTCAAGGAAACCTTCGATCAGGTGAACACAGGCTTACAGGAGTTGTTTCCCAAGGTATTTGGTGGTGGGACGGCCTACCTGGAACTGACCGGAGATGACCTGTTGAACACAGGTGTTGCCATCATGGCCCGTCCGCCGGGCAAGAAAAATAGCACCATTCATCTGTTATCCGGTGGCGAGAAGGCCCTGACCGCAATCGCCCTGATTTTCTCAATTTTCCGTTTAAACCCGGCGCCGTTTTGTATGCTCGATGAAGTCGATGCGCCATTGGACGATGCCAACGTGGGCCGCTATGCCCGCATGGTTAAGGAAATGTCGGAACAAGTTCAGTTTATCTTTATCACGCACAACAAAATCGCCATGGAGAAAGCGGAACACCTCATGGGCGTGACGATGCACGAGCCCGGTGTATCGCGTCTGGTGTCCGTGGATGTGGAAGAAGCAGCGGCTATGGCCGCGTTGTAATCCGGTCGCAGATTGATATTATGTACGACGGTCCAGTGGCCAGTCCGGCCAATGGAATCACTCGTTTTTTGTACTCCCGTACTAGGACAATCAAGGATGTTGTAACTGTAATTCGGGCCGAGTATTCCATCGAACACGAGCCGGTCTCGCCGGCCCCGCGGGATGCTTATCTTTCCCTGAGGCATGATCGTTACCTGAGGAATGTTTTTTGATGGACATGAGTTTGCGTGAGTGGCTGATTCTTATTGGCGCCGTGATTCTGATTGGCATATTGCTGGATGGCTACCGGCGCATGCTGCGCGCTAAAAAGGAGTCCCTGGAAATCAGTCAGCGCATGGGCGGCACCTATGACAGCACGCCGCTGCAAGACGACTTCAATCCGGAATTACCGGCGGGACGGGCGCGCGTGGTTAAGCGCGAGGAAGATATCGCCAGGGAAAATGAGGCCGCCGACAGCGGCGAGATTGACCTGCGAGGTAGCCGCGACGAACCTGATTTTGGCTGGGATGACGACGATCTGGTGGCGGAACGGGAACAGATGTCCAGTGCCCGTGACCCTGAAACCAATGCTCATCAGGAGCACCAGGACACGCCACGCTTCCCCGAGGCGGTGATTGTCACGGATGAGACCTCGGCCCAGGCGGGCAGTCGGGTGGCTACCAATAGCGGCGCGGCCTCCAATGGGTATGGTGCGACAGTCAGTGCAGGCGGAACGGCGACCAACGCTGCCGGTAACGCTTCTAAAACTGCTGTTAACGCTTCAAAAACTGTGGATAGCGCCGCGAAAGCGAGTGGAACGGCTGCCACTGGCAGTCGGATGTCCCTACGGCGCAACAAGGCGGAAACGTTGGGGAAGGCATCAGGCCCCAAACCACCCGAGGAAATCATCATTATTAATGTGCTGAGCCGGGACGAGGAGGGCTTTAATGGCCTGCAACTGCGTCGCCTGGCGGAAGCCTGTGGGCTGGAATACGGCGAGTTGTCCGTGTTCAACCGGCATGAACATGGCTTTGGTCAGGGTCCAACTCAATTCGGCATGGCGAATCTGACGGATCCGGGCACCTTCGATCTGGCCACGATGGACGCAAGCCAGATTCCTGGCGTCTGCTTTTTCCTCACCCTGCCTGGTCCGGACGACACCATGAAGGCCTTCGAGTACATGCTGGAAACTGCCCAGTGTGTTGTGCGCAACCTCCATGGCGAGATGAAGGACGAACGACGTAGCGTCTTTACCCAGCAGACGATCGAGCATTGCCGCCAGCGGGTGCGTGAGTTCGAGCGTCGCCAGCAACTGACGGCACGGGTTTGAGGCGAGGACGACCGGGAGCATGGCTGTGACGATTCCTGATGCACCGGGC
>CAYXVO010000052.1:8048-11097 GCA_964467875.1 uncultured Pseudomonadales bacterium
CTGCCGGACGCAAAGCTGTTGGATGAAAACGTGCCGGACGAGACGCTGCTGAGTGAAATCGACAGCCTGCGCCAGCAGCTGAACGAGCATAATTACCGCTACTACGTACTGGATGATCCGTCCGTTCCGGATGCTGAGTACGACCGGCTTATGGGGCGCCTGCGCGAGCTTGAGGGGCTTCACCCCGAGCTGGTGACGGCAGAATCACCGACCCAGCGGGTCGGTAGCACGCCTCAGAGTGCCTTTGCGACCGTGGTGCACGACGTGCCCATGTTGTCGCTGGACAACGCGTTTACCGCGGAGGATCTCCGCGATTTCGATCGCCGGGTGCGTGAGCGGCTGGGCGATCTCCTGCCTCAAGCCGATTTGTTTGATCCGCCTGCCGTTGAATACACCTGTGAACCGAAGCTCGATGGCATTGCTGTCAGCCTGCTATATGAAAACGGCCAGCTGGTGCGTGGCGCAACCCGGGGTGACGGATCCAGTGGCGAAGACATCACCGAAAATGTGCGGACCGTCCAAAGCATTCCGTTGCGCCTGCGGGGCGAAGGCTGGCCGTCGGTGCTTGAGGTCCGGGGCGAAATCTATATGCCCAAGGCCAGCTTCGAGAAGCTCAACGCTCGAGCACGGGAACGGGGGGAGCGCACCTTTGTGAACCCGCGTAATGCAGCCGCCGGCAGTTTGCGTCAGCTTGACCCACGGATAACCGCCAGTCGCGCCCTTGAGATGTGTTGTTATGGGGTTGGTCGCGTCGATGGCGTGGAGTTTCGCCGTCATTTCGAAGTGCTGGAGCGGCTGAACCAATGGGGACTGCGGATTAATCGTGAATCCCGCGTGGTCACCGGGGTCGAAGCCTGTATCGAGTATTACCAGCAATTAGGCGAGCGTCGTAACAGCTTGCCCTATGAAATCGATGGCATTGTTTTCAAGGTGAATGAGTTGGCATTACAGCGCGAGCTCGGTTTTGTCTCGCGGGCCCCGCGCTGGGCGATTGCTCATAAGTTTCCCGCCCAGGAAGAAATGACCCAGGTACTGGGTGTTGAATTTCAGGTCGGGCGCACGGGTGCGGTGACCCCCGTGGCGCGGCTGCATCCGGTGTTCGTCGGCGGCGTCACCGTGAGCAATGCGACCTTGCATAACATGGATGAAATCCGACGCCTTGACCTGCATCAGGGGGATTGGGTCATTATCCGGCGGGCCGGCGATGTGATTCCGCAGGTGGTGCGGGTTCTGGTCGAGCGTCGTTCTTCCGATGCCAGCGCGGTATCCTTGCCGCACCAGTGTCCGGTGTGTGGCTCGGACGTCATGCAGGCAGAGGGTGAGGTGGTCGCACGGTGTTCCGGCGGCCTGGTGTGCGCTGCCCAGCAGAAAGAAGCGATCAAACATTTCGCATCGCGCCGCGCCATGGATATTGACGGACTTGGCGACAAGTTGGTGGACGCCTTGGTCGAGCGCGGCTTTGTCTCCAACGTGGCCGACCTGTACCGGTTAGCGCCGGCTGCGGTTGCCTCGCTGGAGCGGATGGGCGAAAAATCCGCGGACAATCTCATTCGCGCCATCGCGAAGTCCTGTGCAACGGAACTGCAGCGGTTCATCTATGCCCTGGGTATCCGTGAAGTAGGGGAAGCGACGGCACGCACCCTGGCCCAGCACTTTGGGAGTCTGGAGGCGCTGATGGCGGCATCGGAAGAGGCGTTGCAGCAGGTGCCTGATGTAGGGCCGATCGTCGCCAATCATGTGTACACGTTCTTTCAGCAAGCCGACAACCTCGCCACCATTGGCCAGTTGCGAACTCTGGGGGTTCACTGGCAGGATGTCACGAGGCGGGCTCAGAACGATCTGTTGACGGGCAAGACCTTTGTCATTACCGGCACACTGAGCCAGATGACACGAGAGGAAGCCAAGGCGGCGCTGCAGGCAATGGGTGCCAAGGTGTCAGGGTCGGTGTCCGCCAAAACCAGTTACCTGGTGGCCGGAGAGAGCGCCGGATCCAAACTGGCGAATGCCCAGCAACTGGGCGTGCCAATCCTCGACGAAGATGCTCTGCAGCAGTTACTCGCCACCGGCAGTCTGCCGGGTTAAAAATCTCTCAAAATTTCCTCGATCCAGGGGCGCGACGCCCCAGGCACCTCACCGCGGCGGATTGTGTTCGCGCGCGGGGGCGCCGTGCGGCTCTGTGGGCGTTCGACGGCGCTAACAAGCGGCGTTAAAAGGCAAATCAGCTCCATCGGAGGCGGTTTCTGTGAATGGCTTCCAGTTCGCGGGCGGGAATTGCACTAAGATCTCCCGATTGTTATCGAAGCATTTAAGGTCGAGTATGAGTTTCATCGCTAAATTCATGGACGTGCGCCGATTTTCCCTCAGCCTAACTCTGCCTCTGTTGGTGCTCACCGGTTGTTCCAATAAGGCGTCCGAGGAGGATATTCGGATTTTGGGTACGCCTCCGGGGGATGCGTATCTGGGCGTCGAATACTTCTATGATCTGGGGGTGGACGGCGGCGACGGCATCCCGACCTATAGTTTGAGCAATGCGCCGCGCTGGCTTGCTGCCGAGCCGGTGTCCAACGCCTCGCGTAAAGGTGTTGTTCTGCGAGGTATTCCGGGGGTAACCGGGGGCGGCGCGGGCGAATTAGATCTGGGGTCAAACGATGGGGACATCGTTTTGGTTGCCAATGACGGCGGTGCGACCGCGCGTAAGCCATTTCAGATCACGGTCGTTGGCAACCCACTGACCGTCGGCTCGACCAGTGTGACCGAAGGCGAGGGCCAGGAGGTGCCGAAGGATTCTGACGGCGTCGAGCGCTCCTGCATCGTACAGGAGTCCACTGCGCCCGGCGTTTATGTGCCCATTACTCTGGCAAAGCCATCGGTCACCCGGGTTATGGCCCGCTTCAAAACTGAGCCAGGAACGCCGGCTGGCAATTCGGCATTGAATGCAGAGGCGGGAATCGACTATCTCCCACATTCTGGAACCGTCACTTTTGAGCCGGGCAACACGCTGTGCTATGTAAAGGTCGCCATCATTGATGACGACTTGGCCGAGGACACC
>CAYXVO010000053.1:0-11075 GCA_964467875.1 uncultured Pseudomonadales bacterium
CCGTGCGGCTGTTCCCGGAACAACGCTGGAAGCCGGTTTACCTGTTGCAGCCCCTTTATGCCATTATTTTCGCACTCCTGTTTCAGTGGGGCGTGGCAATCCAGGAATTGCGCATCGGGCGGGTGGTCATGGGCAAGAAATCCAAGGCGCAGCTGAAGGAGGAGTTCGGGCCACTCGGCAAGAAATGGCGCCGTCAGCTAATCAAGGATTACGTGGTCTTCCCGCTGCTGGCGGGTCCATTTTTCCTGCCAGTGTTTTTGGGCAATCTGGTGGCGAACGGAATTCGCAATATTTGGACGTTCAGCGTGATCTTCTGTGGTCACTTCACGGCCGAGGCGGAAGTGTTTCCGAAGAGCGTGCTTGAGAACGAAAGCCGTGGTCACTGGTATCTGCGTCAAATCCGTGGTTCTTCGAACCTGGAAGGCGGCAAACTGTTCCACATCATGACCGGTCACCTGAGCCATCAGATCGAACATCACCTGTTCCCGGACCTGCCCGCCGTCCGTTATCCGGAAATTGCCGTGGAAGTGAAGGAAATCTGCAAGCGTTACGGCATCAACTACAACACGGGTACCATGTTCAGCCAGTATGGTCAGGTGATCGGCCGCATTCTGCGCCATGCCTTCCCCAGTCGCCCAGCCCGCGAGCCGGCTCTTCTGGTCGCGGCGAACAGCTGATTCCCGACTAGCAGTGCAATAAGCGAAGGCTCTGGCATGGTATTGCCAGGGCCTTTGCTTTTTCAGGATAGAAAGCTTTTTTCAGGAGAGAAAGCTTGCTTCAGGATAGGAAACTTCGCCCATCCGGCTTAACCACGTAAAACAGGCAGTCGCTTTTCGCGATCACTGGATTGGTGGTGATCATGAATGCGCGCATGGGCTGAGCCGGATAAAGGCGGCCATCGACCTGGCGTAGCAATCCGGGCGCCAGGTTACGGTTGTCGTCGTCAATTCGAAAGATGTCCAGGCCTCTCGGCCCAAGCCAGCCAACCGGGCGATCCTCCGTCAGAACATCGAAGTTGAAGCGCTCGATATCCGGCGGCAGTGTCAGGTCATAGTCGGGTACAGGCTTCGTGTCGAACGCCACCCTCGCATCTGCAACCACTTCCACCCGTACCGGGTGTTTCAGGACCTGGACTTGGGCATCGGTCGTGGTCGACAGCAACACGTTGTCCCGTGAGACATAACGCTTCAAGCCTTCGTACGCCAGTTGATGGGCATGTTGGTCCTTGGCGCCACCGCATTCGACGGTGATGGTCGGTACCTCCCGTTCCGAATACTCCATTAATGCACCGAGCCGCAAATGATTGATCACGAACTGGTCGGAGAAGAGTGCCGCCAGGGCGCGGTGCCCGGAATCGTCATGAATGGAGATGCAGAACGCGGGCCCGGTGCCGGAGGTGTTGTGGATGTCGATCAGGCATTCGGGTTGGGCACGTTCCAGCTCTTCCAGAAAAGCCGCTGCAACCTGGCCTTCCTGCTCCAGAAACGGCGCGCGAAAGCAGCGATTGAGATCCCGCCGCCCGGGTAGCTGACGATAAAAGAACAGCGGCGGTTGCAGGGCAGTGCGCACCGCACCGATGAAGATCAGCAAATCAACAGCAGGCATCTCCCCCTCACGCAACCAGCGATGTACTGCCATCGCGCCAGATGGCTCGTTGCCGTGGAGCAGGGTACAGAGCACCCGGCAGCGGGCTCGATTGCGGCCGGGCACTCGCAGTAATGTCGGCTGGCCCAGCTCGTGCAGGAATGCCTCCAACGACTCAGGCACGTTGAATGGCTGTGGCAGGATTTGCAGGTCTCCTAACTGAATCATGGGGCGAGACTCCATTCACTGAGTGGCTTGTGGCGGTCCTGGTTCTCCACATAGAGCACGAGCATGGCTCGAAATGCCTCCTCGGTACTTAGTGTACGCTGGAAGTGCTTAACCCACTGGCGTTGCCATCGAGCAGGTGTCATGCGGCTATCGATACGGGTCTGGATCACAGCCAGTAAACGGTCAACTTCGCCCTGGTCCAGTGCGGTTTCCTCAAGGCTGTTCCTGACTCTCGGTAAAAGATCGCGGGCAATGTCCAGGACCGGTCTTTCCTGGAGCTCCACGCCGGTGGTGGATGGCCAGATCAGTGTTGCATCAATGCCAAGCTTGGCGGCGCGATAGAAATTCTGCTCGGCATAGCGAAATGGCAGGGTCGCGGTCAGGTGATCAATAGCGGGTAACAGAGCCAATGCCCCCCCAATCAGAAACAGGGCAGTGGCACTCATATCCGCCGGTGTCGGACCGCTTGGCAGCGCCCGCATTTCGATGCGAAGGTGTCCACCCGCGCCGGGATCATAAATCGCGCGGTTCCAGGGCCAGGTTGTGCCCTGGTGAAGACGCAGCGCATTGAGAGCGGGGCAGCGCCCTTCTTGTAGGGCCTGCCGGGGAGCTTCGTTGTCGGTAACCGGTAGCAGGGGTGGGTAAAGGGCGAGGGATTCGGCGAATAATTCCCAGGCGCCCAGGCGAACCCAGCCTTCACCGAAACTCACCCGGGGCGGCTCATGCCAGCCCACGTCACGCATGGCGCGGCTGTCGATTGCCTGTTTAAAAAGAGCGATGCGGGTCTCATCCCAGAGCAGATGACCAAGGAAGCTGGGGGAGTTCGCACCCAGAGCAACGGCCAGCGGGGTCATCAATTGGACCGCATTGAAATGAGCCGAAAACTGACAAGGATTGATACGCCAATGGACCTGGAAGGACGTATTCGCTCCTTCCAGCGTCACGTCATCCTTTATGAAATCCAAAGGATCCGCTCCATCGATATGAATCTCAAACGGCCTGCCGCGAAGCTCTCTGAGCGAGCGGGATAATGCCCGGTAACGGGGAATGTCGGTCATGGTCCGGTCATTGAAATGGCTCGCCCGCAAGGTCGGCAGGATGCCGATCGGCACCGCCCGGCCACCATGGGGTTTGGCGGCGGCATCGATGCGCACAAGGGCATTGGCCAGATCTATTTCCATGGCGGAGAAAGGCGCGCCACGGAACGGCTGCGGTGTGAGATTGAACTCCAGATTGAAGCGATTGAGTTCCACGGTGAACTGCGGATCATCCAGCTGTGCCAGCACTTCCTGGTTTCGGGGGATAGGGTTCAGGTCGCGATCGACCAGATAATATTCAAGCTCTGCGCCCAGGGTTGACGGCCCTTCACCGAAGTCTGGTTGTGCCAACAGGTGTTTCAGAACATTTAGCTGGTCCTGTACCTGGGTAGAGAATGCGGCCACATCCTGTTTGGAGAAATGGTCTCGCGTGACTGAAATACCCATGCTGACTCCCTAAACCGAAACCAGTCCCGATACCATTTTTGGCGATCTGTAACCAATGATATGCAGCGGATTTTCCATCGCACAGGCGAGTGGAACCGGGCATCCGGCAACTGCTAACGGCTCGAAGCTGTCGCCAATGTGCAGCAGTTCATAGATTTGAGACCTAAGTTCGACTTTGAATTGAATGAGATCGAGACAAGCACCACTATAGGAAGCCTTAAGTGACATTTGGTTACAGGAAGTAAACATTTCTGTGCCAGGACAGGATACCGGGCGGTACCGTGGGAGCGATCGCTCAACTCAGGGGAAGAGTAAAAGAAACCAATAATAATGGAGGACTGAGGACGATGAAGCCATTCGATTATGTTGTTCCAGCCGGTGCGGTCCCGCTTGATCAGGTTTATAGCCCGCCAGACGCAGAGGGCATTGAGTTCCAGCGTAAACAACGGGCATTGCTCCAATTTGGGGCTCAATCGAGTTCCTATTTCAATCTCCAGGAAGGTGTGCGCACCCTGACCCTCGACGGTGTCGGTTTCCTGACTTACTTTTCCCAGGTAACCGGCTTTGGCCGTGTGAACATTGTGTTCACCAACCCGGTCTGCGACCCCGTGCGCTTGCCCGAACTGCTACGCCATTTCTTCCAGACTGTGCCTGGTCGTAAATTGTTTTTCGGTGTCGATGAAACCACCGCGCTGGCGCTGCGGACCGAAGGCTATTGCATGAACCAGATGGGGGTCGAATGCTCGATTCCCCTGAAAGAATTTGAAGTCGCCGGCAAGCAGAAGAAGCAACTTCGACATGCCGCCAACCTGGGTGTGCGACACGGCCTGGTTGTAAAAGAGCAACCCTGGTCGGCGATTGATGCAGCCGCGGTGCGGTCAGTTTCAGATGCCTGGCGTTCCCAGAAAGCGGTGAGCGGCCGGGAACTGCGCCTGCTGACGCGGCCACCGGTGTTTTCCGATGAGTGGGGCGTGCGCAAGTTTTACTGCTATCACGAAGAGCGCCTGATCGGTTACGTCTTTTTCGACCCCTATTTCCGTGACGGCCAGCTTTTGGGGTATTGCGCCAACATCTTGCGCACCCTGCCTGGTGTGCGCCCCAGCGGTGTGCTCGATCACGTTCTGCTGGAAGCCATCAAACAGTTCCAGAGTGAAGGCGTGGCCAATGTTTCCCTGGGCATCGCTCCGCTGCACGCTATTCAGCAGATACCTGGAGATCGTGCATCCATACGCACGGTGTCCAACTGGCTGTATAAAAATGCCAACGCACTCTATGCCTTTCAGGCATTGGCCTACCATAAATCCCGGTATCGGGGCGTCGAAACGCCCTGGTACCTCTGCAGTGACGACATCAGCATTGGCAAGACCGTGATTGCATTGCTGTTGGGTACGCGCTTGCTCTGGAAGTAACATCCGAACGAAGTGTTCTTACTCCGGCGCTCCTGCAACACGCAAGCTAGGGGCGCCGAGTCAGGCGTAACGCGCTAAACAGAGCACCCACGGCCGCGAACCCTGCCGCCAGCCCCAATCCAACCGCTTGTATATTGTCCGGCGCCCAGGCAAACACCAGTGCCGATAGCGCCGCTCCCAGACTTTGACCGAACAGGCGCGCGGTACCCAGCAGGCCGCCTGCGCCTCCGCTGCGTTTTGGTGGCGCCGTGACCATGATGGTTCGGTTGTTAGGTGACTGAAACAGGCCAAATCCCGCACCACAGATTGCAAGACGCCAGATCAGATCCAGCTGTTCCGCCCCCGGCGGTGCCATCGCTAGCAACGCAAGACCCAGGGCCAGCAAGGCCAGACCGATACCTCCCAGCACCCCGGCCGGGTAGTGCTCCACCAGACGACCGGCCAGAGGCGCGGTAACCCCGCCAGCCAGCGGCCATGCGGTCAGGGTCAATCCTGTTTCCACCGCGCCAAAACCTAAACTTTGGTGAAAATAGAAAGGGATGATCAGCATGGCGATCATTTGCGCGGCAAATGAGCAGGAGGAGGTGGCAATGGAGAGCGATATGATCGGGTTTCGGAGCAAATCCACCGGCAGTAGTGGTGCCGGGCGACTCAATTGGCGCCGCACCAGGAAGTAGCCCACGACCAGCGCGATGCTAATACCCGCAGCCACGATCGGCCATTCCTGGCCGTGACCCAATTCATCGATGGAATAGATCAACAGACCGAATGTGATGGCGTGGAGGAGGGCGCTGAACGTATCGAACCGTCCCTGGGAGACCGGCAATGAGGGTAGAACCCGCATACCGACCACAAGCGCCAGGCAGCCGAGCGGCACATTGATGGCGAACAACCATGGCCAGGGACCAATGTAGAGAATCGCGGCGGCGGCGGTGGGTCCGAAGGCGGCTGCCAGCGCCACGACCAATGCATTCAACGCAATGCCCCGGCCCAGACGATGGGGTGGATAGATGAAGCGAACCAGCGCGGGACTGAGGCTCATGACGCCAGCGGCTCCAAACCCCTGGAGGATCCTGGCCAGGGTGAGCGTGGTCAGGCTGTCGGAATTGGCACAGAGCAGCGACGCCAAGGTAAAGACTGCAAGCCCCGTGCAGTACACCCGTCGGTAGCCGAGGATTTCCCCCAGTGATGCCATGGGCAGCAGGGCGACCACAATGGTGAGCTGATAGGCGTTGACGATCCAGATGGATGCGGAGGCGGTTACCTCGAGTTCCCGCGCGATGGTGGGGAGCGCGACGGCCATCATGGTGCCGTCCAGCACCGACATGACAATCGCAAGCGCCAGGGTAAACGCAGCCCAGGCGCGCTGCGGCTGGGGCAGTCCTGGAACGGTGGAGCAACTTGCCGCCGGTTCAGGCTGGGCCGGACTCATCGCGATTATTATTCCTCCTCAGATTGGCATGGCTCCAAACGCGGCGCTCAATGAAGCCGCAGAGTGCGGTTGTGGTATGCCAGGTAGGGTTAACGATCTTGGATCGTTCTGGTCGATTGAACAAGTCCATTTAACTGGTCCATTTAACTAGTCGATTGAACAGATCAATTGAACACGTCTGAGTTCAATGCTAATGGTGAACCGGATGGGATAAAAGCCGTAGTGCCTACAGGTCCCTTGGTGAATGGTATCGATAGCCAATCCGTAGAGGCACCGTAGGTTCCGGCCCTCCGGCAGATCGGTTGTGGTAAACGGTCCTGATGATAGACTGAAACAAGGTCAGCCGCGCACCTTGCGCCACAGCGCACGGCCGGCAAAGTGCATTTTCATACCCAGGGGAAAGCGGTTGAAGTTGGTTTTCACCGCGCCTTGGGTAAAGCAGGTGGGCTTGCTGTAATCGATTTTGACGTTCACGACCACAGGTTGCCCAGACGCCGCCACGTCATGGGCCCGCTTGATCACCTCGTCGATACGGCCCGCGTCGTCGAGCGCCAGATAGTAGGCACCGGTGGCCATGGCGACGCCTTCCAGGTTGAGCTGACCGAGTTGCGTGCAAGGCGTCCGGTTGTAGGTCACCTGCTGGGCCTGGGCGATCTGCGCCAGCTCACCATCACTGAAGACGTAGTAGACGACGCCCAGTTTGAGAGTCGTTGCTGTGACGATTTCCATGCAGGTCATCATGAAGGCGCCATCTCCAACGATGGTGGCGACACGCTGCTCCGGATGGCACAGTTTGGTGGCGATGGCTGCCGGCACCGCGTACCCCATGCAGTTGAAATCAGTCGGGCAAATAAAGCCGACGGCGCGATGAATCGGCATCAGCTCGGCACTCAGGTAGGTGTGGTTACCGTCATCCACCACCAGGAAAGCATCGTCGTCGAGATGGTGTCGCAGCGCACTGAAGAACCGGCCGGGATTGATCCGGTCTCCACTGTCGTGGTCCAGCCACTCCTGCAGGTATGCCGCCTTATCGGTTTGAATCGCGGCCCGCAATGCCTGCTTTGGCGTCGGCATGGCCTGGGGCAGGGCGCGTAGCAGCAGCTCCAGAACCTTGGTCGCATCACCCTCAATGGCGACCTTGGCGGGATAATTGGCGTTGAGTGCATCGGGGTTGATATCAATATGAATCAGGTTTTCCGGCACCGATACGCCAAAGCTTCCCGTTGCGATTTCGGCAAACCGGGTGCCGACGGCCACCAAACAATCACACTCCCTAAAGGCATTGCGGGCTGCGGGCACTGCCGACGGGCCAAATCCGAATCCGGTGTGCAGGGGGTGATTGGCCGGGAATACGCTGAGGCCCTGCAGCGTCGTGGCGACCGGCGCTTCCAGGCGTTCGGCCAGCGCGATAATCTGCTCGCGCGCATGGCGTGCGCCCCACCCAACAAAAAGCCCGGGACGCTTCGCCTTGCGCAGAATCTCTACCGCGTCCGCAACCTGACTGACCTCGATGCTCATGGCCGAGGGCGTTGACTCGAAGGTCGGCAAACTACTTATCTCGCCTGGAAATAACTGGAGGTTGACCGGAATCTCGATATAGACCGGGCCAGGCTCTCCGCCGTTGGCAATCCGGTAGGCTTCGAACAGGGTGGGAACAATGTCCTCATGGCGCTCGATCAGAAAGGTCTTTTTGGTCAGTCCCGCCAGCAGCGGATGCATGTCGATCTGATGCAACTGGTAGCGGTAGGGCAGATCGGTGCGCACGCCGCCGCTGATGATCAACATGGGGATGCCGTCCACGAATGCTTCGCCGATGCCACTGGCGGCATGGGTCAACCCAGCGGCGGGAACCAGCACCAGGGCTCCGGTGGCGTCGGAGACGCGGCTGACCGCATCAGCCATGAATGAGGCGCCACCTTCATGGGTGACCAGGATTGGGGTGATCTGCTCGGATTGATTGAGCGCATCATAGATTTCGGTGTTATGTACCCCGGGAATGCCAAACGTATACCGCACACCCAGTTGTTCAAGGGCGTAGACTACCAAGTTTGCGCCTGTGCGTTTCACGGGAGAGTCCTCTCGACTTTTGGATGGGCTAGTACCCTGTTAGGTAGATCGTATCCGTTTGGGTGAATCATAATTGTTTGAGTGGATCGTATTCTTTCTAGTGGGTCGTATTTGTTTGGGTGAATAGTAGCCTATTTGCTGGCTGAGCAGTGGTCGCGGGCTGGAAAACGCCGGGCTCGCTTCAGCCCTTCCTTCCGCCGATGGTGCGTGCCGCGTGGCGGGCTGTCAGCACGCATCCGCCGAGAAAGGTACCTTCCAGTGATCGCAGTCCATGCATGCCGCCACCGCCAAAGCCCGCCGCTTCGCCGACCGCGAACAAACCGGGCACCGGCTCGTCAAAGACGTCGAGCACGCGGCTACCCAGATCGGTTTTGATGCCGCCAAGGCTCTTGCGGCTGATGATGAACTCACGAATGGCAATCAGCGGTCCGGCTCGAGGGTCCAGGATCGGCTGGAAACGGCAGGTACGGGCGCGATCACCGGGGTACTGGCGTAACTGGGCGATTCGCCGCAGCTGTTCGTCATTGTGAAAGCGCGGGCCGCGCGCAATCCCTGCGTCATACTGGCCAATGGTATGTTGTAGTTTGCCGGGATCCACCTGGGATCCTGGTTGCAGCTGGTTCATCTTTTTCGCCAGTTCCGCGACCGTATCCGCCACCAGAAAATCCGGGCAGTTTGCGACGAGATCGGCCACCAGGGTGCGATTGCCCCGCAGCAAGATGCTGAGAAATCCGAGCCAGTTCCTGTCCCGTATGGCCGGGTTGAATTCCGACCCCGAGACCGCAAGTTCTTTGTGCGCGATTTTCTGGTTAAGGATTTGCCAGGAATACTGGCCCGGTTGCCGACACACCTGGGTCACCAGGTCGCGCGTATCGAATCCACTGACCAAGGGTGTCGGACCAATCCGTTCGCCCTTGGCATTCAGCCACAGCGCGGACTTGCAGGGCACCAGGCTCAGACCATGTGCGGCGCGCTTAGGCCGGGGATGATGGACGCCGGCGGCGTAGTTCCACATTTTGTCTAGATGGGTTAGTGCGGCACCGGTTTCCTGAGCGGCGGTATGGAGGCGACCATCGGCGAAGGCATGGGCGCCGTTTAACAGTACCGGCGGCGCTGTGCCCCAGTCTTCATGCCAATAGCGCCTGACTTGTTGAAGATTGCCATTGATTCCACCACAGGCGATCACAACCACCGGCGCCTCGAATTCAAAGCTGGCTCCATCCGTTTCCCGTTGGCCGTGGCAACCCTGAACCTGGCCATCGCGTTGGGTGAAGCCGTCGACCCGGTGCTGGAAAAGTATCTGCAGTAGATGCCGCTTCGGATGCTCACGCAACCTCGTCGTAAAAATACGCGCCAGTTCCTGACCTGTGCCCCACACCAGGTGAAAGCGGGGAACCGAGTTGCCCGGTTGATACAACCCACGCTCGACCCAGTGGACGACTGGGAAGAACTTGACGCCCTGTGCCGTCAGCCACTCGTACAGCGCCTCCCGCGAATGTTCCACATAGGCTTGGGCCCAGCGGCGGGGCCATAGTGCATCTGGCTCGAACTCGGCGAATGCTTGCCAGTCCGACCATGCCAAGTCACAAGAATCGCGAATGCCGGTGCGGCGCTGAACTGGCGTATCCACCATGAGCATGCCACCAAAGGCCTCGCGGGCAAGGCCGCCGCAACGGTCTTGGTGATCGCGGTCGATCAGCGTCACGGAGATATCCTGCTCGATCAGCTCAAGCGCCGTCACCAGTCCGGCCAGACCGGCACCGATGACTGCAACGTCAGCCCGATAACCGCACGTCTCAGCCATAGACCGTTCCTTTTGATGGCGTTTCGTCTGGAGCGGCGGATGGCATGGGGGTGACCTAAGAGAATTGATTGTCAGGTTTTCATTTATAGCCTCACGCCGAAATCCGGGGCTTGATGTATATCAAGGCCATGTCGAATCGGTTTGGCTCTGGGTCGTACCCGCGCTGCCAACGCCGGCGCTGCTGGTTTAATCCAGATCAAGGACGTGGGCGCGCCTGGTTGATAAGGTGGTGCCCGGATGAGAGGAGAAAAAGGTGTCGAAGAAAGATCTACCCTTGGTTTATTCCTGTTCCGGTTGTTCCAGCGCGGCGCAACTTGCCAATCATGTGGCCCTGAAGCTGGACCGGATGGAAGTCGCGGAAATGTCCTGCATCGCAGGTGTGGGTGGTGATGTACCAGCGCTGGTCAAGACCGCTCAGTCAGGACGTCCGATCCTGGTCCTCGACGGTTGCCCCATGGAATGCGCCAGAAATTGTCTGAAACGCCACGGCATCGCGCCGGAGCGGCATATCCAGTTGGCGGACTATGGGATCAAGAAACGTAAGCATCAGGATTTTGATCCGGCCCAGGCCGACGATCTGGTTCAAGAGGCCAGTCGTGTCGCGCTTGAATTGCGTCAGGACAGGCTTTTGCTTACCGAGGTTTGAGGCTGAGGCTGAGGCTGTATGCCAACTCTTCGACAATCGTCGCCGGTGTGCGGGTATCCGTTTGCATAAAACATGCGGGCCGGTGGCCAGGCGCCGTGACGCCTGGCCTTACGGTTTAGGCCGCGCGCTGGCGCTCCAGAAACTGCACGATGTCACGCACCGTGGTCAGGTGCTCGGCGACGTCATCGGCAATCTCAACCTTGAATGCTTCTTCAAACGCCATGACCAGTTCAACGGTATCCAGCGAATCCGCCCCCAGGTCCTTCAGGAAGTCGGAATCGGGGGTCACCTTATTCCGCTCAACGCCCAACTGCTCACAAACCACATCGATAATCTGTTGCTCTAACTCGGACATACAACATTCCTCAAAACAAGAATAAATGAAGGGAATTACTAGTGATGTTTGCCAAACACCAGGCAT
>CAYXVO010000054.1:0-10304 GCA_964467875.1 uncultured Pseudomonadales bacterium
TGACGACATGATGGAAAAGTCTCGCCTGGCACGCCGTTTCCGGGGCTTCTTACCTGTGGTGGTAGATGTGGAGACCGCCGGTTTCAATCCCAAGACCGATGCGCTGCTGGAGATTGCCGCAGTCATTCTCGACATGGATGAGGATGGCTATCTCTATCCCAAAACCAGCATTTGCCATCACGTGGAACCCTTTCCAGGCGCCAACCTGGAGCCCGCGGCGCTGGAGTTCAACGGCATTGATCCCGACAACCCGCTGCGTGGTGCCATTCCCGAAAACTTAGCGCTCGCTGAGATCTTTCGTCCAGTGCGCCAGGAGATCCGCGAGCATGGCTGCAATCGCGCCATCCTGGTCGGCCACAACGCTACCTTCGACCATGCCTTTCTGTTTGCCGCCTCTGATCGCGCCAACATCAAACGCAATCCGTTTCACCCGTTTTCCACCTTCGATACGGCCGCCCTGGCTGGCCTGGCCTACGGCCACACCGTACTCGCCAAGGCCTGTCAGTTGGCCGGCATCGAATTCAGTAGCAGGGAAGCCCACTCGGCGCTCTACGACACCAAAAAAACGGCTGAACTGTTCTGCCTGATCGTCAATCGCTGGAAAGATCTTGGTGGCTGGATCGATGCAGATCCTGACGACATGATGTAAGCAGCTTCGACCAAGCACCCCGCCAACAGCTCGCGGCGCACCTGCGCCGCTTGCTTCAACCTGCCCTGCTCCTGCCCAGCTCCTGCGCCTGCTCCTGCTCCTGCTCCAATATTGCCTGAACACAGCAAACAGACCCACCAGCCACGTCAACAGAAAGAGGCGACCACAAATAGCAGACGAATCTTTTTGACAATCATTATCATTAAGATTAAAGTTCTGCTTACACGCTCCTGATCAAGTATTCCCCAACGGAGGCTTCGCATGCTGGTCTGTATCTGTAACGGCATTTCCGATTCTGAGATCAAGAAAACACTGAACGAAGGCGCCGCCAGCTTCGAAGATGTGCATGCCCGCCTCGGCGTCGCCGGCTGCTGTGGCGAGTGTGAATGCTTTGCACGCGAGCTTGTTCAGGAGAACCTCTCGTCTGCGGCCAATCAGGCCTCTCACCTGGCAAAGTCCGCCGCCTGATCGGTTTTTAGTCCGCCTGATAACGGGGCCGACCATTTCTGCCCCGCCTCACTTTCCCACCGACATAGTCCCACCGACATAGTCCCAACTGCATAGTCCCAACTGCATAGTCGAAGCCTCATCTCCGCAGCCATCGATAGGGCTTCGGCATTTGCTTCTTGGTGTTTGCTCAGTCACAATTTCTTCCATGCTTTGGCTTGGCGCCGCTCCCTGGAATGGGGCCGGCACTGCCTGATTCAATCGCCAAGCACCTGCGACCACTGCCATTCGAGGCGGTCGGGATTCCGATAGAGAAGAGGAAGAAGAACCGTGAAAGGCGATACCAAGGTCATTGAACACCTGAACCGATGCCTCGGAAATGAACTCGTGGCCATCAACCAGTACTTCCTGCATGCGCGCATGTACAAAAACTGGGGGCTGAAGGAGTTGGCCGAATACGAGTACAAAGAGTCCATCGACGAGATGAAGCACGCCGACAAGCTGATCGAGCGCATCCTGTTCCTGGACGGCCTCCCCAATCTGCAGAAACTGGGCAAGCTGTTTATTGGCGAAAACGTGCAGGAGTCAATCGAGTGCGATCTGCGCCTGGAAACCACGGTAGCGCTGCCCGCACTGCGTGAAGGGATTGCGTATTGCGAGTCTGTTGCGGATTACGTCAGCCGGGACCTGCTCAAGGATATTCTTGAGTCAGAGGAAGAGCACATCGACTGGTTGGAAACCCAATTGAGCCTGATCGCCAGCGTCGGTATCCAGAACTACCTGCAGTCCAAGATGGGATCCTGAGTCACGTCAGACTCCGGTCGAATCCGCGGAGCGCCCGCCTGGGCAGGCCACTCCGCGGATCGACAGAGTCGATGGGTTTACCAGTGAATACCGCGCATAATCGCCGCAAAGGCCATCTGCTCGCCGGTGACTTTCGGCTTCTTACCTGTCTCCTCACCCGCCGCCGCCGGCGAATCCGGGAACATCTTGTAACCCGCGTTCATGATGACCTCACCAATCTTCGGCGCGACCGCATGCACCACCTGGGCAAAGCGGCCGAGACGGGTCGCGATACGCTTGGGACGATGAATGATCGCTTCCGCCACCAGATCCGCCGCCTGCTCCGGCGTCAGCGTCGGGACCGACTCATACAGCTTGGTGGGGCTGATCATGGGCGTGCGGACCAACGGCATGTTAATCGTGGTAAAGCTGACGTTCTGATCGGACCACTCCGCCGCCGCACAACGGGAGAACGCCTCCAGTGCGGCCTTCGAGGCCACATAGGCCGAGAACCGTGGCGCGTTGGTCAGTACCCCAATGGAGGAGATGTTCACCACATGCCCACGCTTACGCTCCAGCATGCAGGGCGCAAAGCCCATGGTGAGCCGCAATGCGCCAAAATAGTTCAGCTGCATGGTGCGCTCAAAGTCGTGGAAGCGGTCGAACGAATGTACCAGCGAGCGTCGAATTGAGCGGCCGGCGTTATTGATCAGGTAGTCACAGCAACCATGATCGTCCAGCACCTTCTGTACGAAGCGATCGCAATCCGCCAGGTCAGCCAGGTCACATTGATAGGCGTAGGCTTCGCCGCCGAACTCCGCGATCTCGGCCACGGTGGCGTCCAACTCTTCCTGTGAGCGCGCGTTGATCACCACCTTGGCGCGAGCCTGGGCAAGCATCAATGCAGTAGCCTTACCGATACCCGAGGTACCGCCGGTGACCACGCATACCCGCCCTTCGACTGCACCGCGCAGCGTACGGTCCTTGTGGACATCGGGATCCAGGTTCCGTTCCCAGTAATCCCAGACCGCCGGTGCGTACTTCGGCAGGCGTGGCACCTCGATACCCGTGCCCTCCAGGCAACGCTCAGTCTCACGAGAATCGAAGCGAGTGGGATAGTTGATGAAATCCAGCGCCGAACGCGGAATCCCAAGATCCCCCAACACCGTATCGATCACCCGCTGCACCGGCGTCATGGACATAACGCCCTTGCGGATCATCGGCGGAATGAAAGCCGCCATGCGGGTATCGATACGCATGGCGGCACGGGGCGCATGAGCCGCCTCGGCGAAAATGTTCAGCACCTCACCGGCCTTATAAGGCTTGGGATCGGTCAGGTGGAAGCATTTGCCATCTTCGTTGGAAAGGTGCGCGATGTGATCGAGCGCGGCAACCACGAAGTCTACGGGTACGATGTTGACACGTCCGCCCTCAACGCCCATCACCGGTACCCACTGGGGCAGCGCCTGGCGGATCTTTTGAATCAGTTTGAAGAAATAATAGGGACCGTCGACCTTGTCCATCTCGCCGGTCTTGGAATGACCGACCACCATACCGGGGCGATAGATGCGCCAGGGCAACCGGCACTCGCTGCGCACGACCTTCTCGGCCTCGTGCTTGGTACGCAGGTAAGGGTTGTCGAGCGCACCCGCTTCTTCGAACATATCCTCTCGGAACACGCCTTTATACAGTCCCGCCGCGGCAATGGAGCTGATATGGTGGAAGCGCTTGGCGGCAATGGCCGTTGCCAGCTTGACCGCATGCCGAGTCCCTTCGACATTGGCCAGTTCCTGGCTTTCCACGGATGCCGTCATATCATAGACAGCCGCCAAGTGAATAAAGTGATCAACTTTGCCCTTTAGAAGGCCGATATCCTCATCGGACACGCCCAGACTGGGCTGCGCAAGATCCCCGACGACACCGGTTACCTGATCTGGGCGAGCGTTCCAGAGCGTACGCAAGTCGTCCAGCTTCGGCAATGAAGCTTCGCGCACGAGCAGGTAAACCGTGCCGCCGCGCTTCAGTAATTTCGGAATCAAGAAACGACCGATAAACCCCGTTCCGCCGGTAATGAAGTAGTTCATAAACATTCCATCCTGGTTTTATGTTCTCGAACGCACCTGATCAAGGTGTACTCAATGATGTGCCCCAAACGCAAGAACGACAGTGAGCACATGCGCGCACTCTACCGCCAAGATTCAGGCAAGTCATTGACTTTATTAGAGCAAAAACTCAAAACCACGTACTTACAAGGGTTTATAGAAATTAGAGTTTTTGCTCCATGGTCACCGCCAGCAGTAGAGCAATTGCTCGAAAGATATCCAAGCCTGCAAAACTGGACGAACGATCAGAAATCCAGCAAAGAGAATTCAGGAACCAGAAGATCGAGGAATCGGAGACGGGGGTGAAAACGGGGCGCCCGCACAAGCAGGCGCCAAAGACAATTCAGGAGAACAATGACAGGAGGACTGGCGCTTTCAACTATGACCTACGCTACAACTTCTGATTGCCATAGTCGCTGGCGTAAGTACGCAGGGCATCATTAATCAACTGACAAAAGCTGCCTCCGTTCTTCAAAACAAATGCCCGGCTTTTGAACCAAGCCAGCACATCCTCGTCTAGCCTGATCTGAACCTGAACCTTATCGGTAGGCCCGACTGGTTCGGAGACCGATGGAATCAGACACAGATGCATCAAGGGCTCATCGTCTAAAACGGGTGTCTCGTAGATAAAACTTACGTCATCCGGAACTCTGCTGCTGACATGCATAGCGGCTATCTCCATGAAGGGATTACGAGTGACAACGGTATTCAGTGAAGGCGTTAACCCTACACCTACCGTAGTAACAGCAAGGTGCGGGCCAATCGGAAAATCTAGCCATAAAGAGGCCGATTACCTTATAGGCTATTGATTCTTAAAGAGACCATGAGCAGACGCATCCACCCATAGTTGCCAGGGTGACAGCGTGAACTTGCACAGATTAGGGGACAAGGCGCACCAGGCCGGTGCGCCAGAGCAGATTCGTTGATCCGACCACCGCGTAATAGCAATGGGTACCCCCACGCATGCGGGGTGGTCGGCTCGATCACTTTAGTACAGGTGCAGCCCGCCGTTGATCGACAGGTTGGATCCCGTGATATAGCCGGACTGTTCGTCTGCAAGGAATCCCACGACGCGCGCAACTTCCAGGGGCTCGGCCAAGCGCTTGACGGGAATCGGTGAAATGATCTTATCAAGCATGGCCGGATCCATTTGAAGCAACATTTTTGTTGCAATGGCGCCGGGCGACACCGTATTCACCGTGACGCCCTTGGCCGCCACTTCCAACGCAAGCGCTTTGGTAAAACCGTGGATGCCAGCCTTGGAGGCCGCATAGTTCACCTGCCCAAACTGGCCGCGCTGTCCGTTCACAGACGAGATGTTAACAATGCGGCCATAACCCTGTTCGAGCATGCCATCTAGAAACTGTTTGGTAACATTGAACATGCCATCAAGGTTAGTACGTAAGACTTCACTCCACTGCTCATAGCTCATCTTCTTCATGGCGCCGTCACGGGTCACGCCCGCATTATTCACCACCACGGAGACGGTTCCATATTGAGTTTGAATCGCCTCGGCAGCGGCACGGCACGACTCATAATCGACGATATCCATGTGCACCAGGCCAATGTGACGCCCCTGCTCGCGCTGTCCGGCCTGCCATTCTTCCGCGTCTGCCTGCTTTTTCAGGTGGCTGTACGTCGCCACCACCTGATAACCCGCGTCCGTCATCCATTCACAAATAGCCGTCCCGAGACCGCCGGTTCCACCGGTCACGAGTGCAATGCGCTCGCTCATCTTGTTATTCTCCTGCCTGCTTTGGGATTGTGTCCTGAACCCAATTCTAACAGGCTCGCTAAGCGGAACCGTGACTCCTCGCAAGAATCTAACCTTACATGTTTTGTCGTGTTGCCGACTGGGAACCATACCACTGTGGCGAAACAGACGCCCAACCGCTGTGGTATGATGACGGCCGACTATTCCCTCAAGTGGCCGCTTATGATGACCAAAGATCAACGCTACAGTCGTATCGCCAAGGCCTGCCTACGCGCGATCAACCAAACTTCCACCAATGCGGAAGATCGTGCCGAGGATATTCGACGCGTCTATGAAGCCATTGACGCAGCCTTTCGCCAGGAAATACTCGGGCTTGAGCAGGAATTGACGCTGGCCCGCGTCAGCTTGCAGCACATTGCCAAACTGGAGCAGGATATGCTGCACAAGGCTCCGACACTTGCCTCCGACGCGCTGGCACAGATGACGGACTGGAGTGCCGACGAAGCCAAACATTAACGCGGCCTGGCACGGGTCAAACCGCACAAGCCAACCCTCTGCAAAATTGACGACCCTGCGCTGGCCAAGCAGGGTTTGGCCCAAGGCCTTCATTCATACCCGAGAACCAATTCTCCCGCTTGTAGTCTGAGTAAGTCGGCCGTATCGTTTCAGACGGTTAGGGTCCACGTACCACTTTTTCCTGGGAACACTTCTGGGAACACCAAAAGCAGCAATCGACGTCCAGGATCATCGCAAAGGAGAATTGAGCTTGAGTGCGACTTTGAGAACGCATTGGCGACGCCATCTTTTACTTTGGCTCATGGTTATCACGCTGTCTGGCTGCGCGGCACTCCAGCCAGATCGGATCCAATCCAGCCCCAATGATACCCGCGACTATCGGCCTCTGGTTCTGGAAAACCAGCTCAAGGTGCTGCTGATCTCAGACCCAACAACCGAAAAAGCCGCTGCGGCACTCGACGTTCACGTTGGCAGCGGCCAGGATCCAGATAATTACGAGGGACTGGCTCACTTTCTCGAGCACATGCTCTTTCTCGGCACCGCCAAGTTCCCCCAGGCTGGCGAATACCAAAGTTTTATCAGCCAACATGGCGGCAGTCACAATGCCTACACCGCCTACGAGAACACCAATTATTTCTTCGATGTACAGCCAGAATACCTAAAGCCTGCTCTCGATCGCTTTTCCCAGCAGTTCGTAGCACCGCTGTTTACCGCTGAATACGTTGAGCGGGAAAAGAACGCCGTACATTCCGAGTTCAGCTCGGGATTGCGAGATGACAGCCGTCGTTTCTTTTCCGCACTCAAGGACGTCATCAATCCGGACCACCCGTTTGCCAAGTTCTCCGTAGGCAACCTGAGCACCCTCACCGACCGGCCAGACCAGACTGTTCGCCAGGCCATGCTCGATTTCTACGAACGGTTTTATTCCGCAAACCAGATGCGCCTGGTGATCTATGGTCGCGAGGATCTCGACACCCTGGAGCGTTATGCGCGTGACAATTTCACCGCGATTCCAAACCATGAGCGAGCTGACACACCCGTCGAGCAGCCACTGATCGCGCCAGAAAGCCTACCCGCATTGCTGACAGTCGAGCCCATCAAGAACAAGCGGGTCCTGTCGCTGATGTTCTCACTGCCGCCCATTGAGCCTCACTACAGAGCTAAGCCGGCTTATTACCTAACCAATCTCATTGGCCACGAAGGCGAAGGAAGCCTGCTGTCTTGGCTCAAGCAACAGGGCTGGGCAGACGCACTGTCGGCGGGAATGGCGCTAGACAATCAGCAGGAATCCGCACTAAGCGTCTCCATCACGCTCACCGACGAAGGGCTGAGCCAGTATTTGCAGGTCGTACGCAGCACCTTTGCCTATATCGATCTAATTCGCCAGCAAGGCATTGATCGCTGGCGCTTTGATGAACAAGCCAAATTGCTAGACATTGCCTATGAGTTTCAGCAAAAAAGTGAGCCAATCCACTATGTCAGCGCACTGGCGTCAAACCTTCATCTTTACCCGGCAAATGAGGTGCTTAGAGCACCTTACCGCATGGACCAGTATGATCCCGAACTCTATCAGAGACTTCTCACGCGCCTGACGCCGGAACACGTCCTGATTACCTTGATGGCACCCGGCATATCTACCGACAAGACCAGCACCTGGTATGAGGCCGCCTACGGCTATCGCAACCTCACACCGGCCGAACGCCAGCAAATCCTGCCGACTGCCGAGACAGCCGACCTGAATCTGCCGCCCCCCAACCCGTTTATCCCGGAGGATCTTAAACTGCTCTCAGGCGAGACGCGGCAAAAGCCCTCTCGCCTGGACACTATCGACAATCTTGAAGCCTGGTATGCACTAGACACCAGTTTTGGTACGCCTCGCGCCAATTTTTATGTCAGTGTACGTTCGCCTTATGCCAACGCCACACCGAAAGAGTCCGTATTGACGGAACTATTCGTTGCCGTCGCCGACGATGAACTAAACGAGTACGCCTACCCCGCAAGGCTAGCCGGGCTCAACTATCACATCTACAAACACATGCGCGGATTTACCATCCGACTGGAAGGGTACGCCGATAAGCAGGAAACCTTGCTGGAAACTGCCTTAAGCACCCTAACCCAGCTCAAGCCCTCCCAGGAGCAGTTTGATCTCGCCTATGACAATCTCTACCGGCGCTTAGCCAACGCGGCTCAGAACAAGCCGTACGAGCGCACCATCAGCGAGATCCGCAAGTTGTTATTACAACCCTACTGGACCGAGGAAGAGCAGCTTGCGGCGCTGGACGGAGTGACACTGAGCGATCTAACGGCATTTATTCCGAAGCTACTCAGTAAGATGACAACGGTCACCCTTGCCCATGGCAATCTATCCGAGGACAACGCCATGGCCATGAATGGCCAAGTAGTGAAGCACCTAACTAAAGTCGCTGACCTGGCGCCCGTCGAACGGGCTAAGGTCGTCGCCTTGAAGGATAGCAGCAACTGGTTCCAGCAACTCCAACTGGATCACAACGACACCGGCTTTACCTGGCTGTTTCAGGGCAACGATCAGACTTACCGCACCCGGGCACAGTACGCCCTTCTCGCGCAGCTACTCAGCGCCCCTTACTACCAGGACTTGCGCACTGAGCGCCAACTGGGTTATGCCGTCTTCGCGACCCCGCTGAGTCTTCTCGAAGTCCCTGCACTAGCCTTTGTGGTGCAGTCACCCACCGCCACGCCGGCCCACATACACCAGGCATCGTCGGACTTTCTCGTAGGTTTCGAGGATGAGCTTACAAACATGCCTGACCAGGCTTATGACAGTTATCGCCGTGCGCTCGCCGCCAACTACCTGGAGCGACCCAAGACCTTGGGCGAACGTTCGGAGCGTTACTGGATCAGTATCGACGAAATGAATTTCGACTTCGACACCCGCGAGCAGATTGCCAAACAGATCCTAACACTTGAGAAAAGCGAGTTAGTTGAGTTCTATCGCCAAGAGTTTCTCTCGCAAGCGACCACCCTGCTGGCATTCAGTACGGGTAAAGCGGTAAAAAGGGACGAGCCTGAGAAATGGCAACCGGAGGGGTTCATACCGGTCGAGAGTAAATCGAAACTGTTACAACGCAATGGGCTCTTTCCTCAGCTTCGAGCGACCGCGCAATAAACATTGGGATCACGCAAACAACGTTGCGGTGGAGTCTTTCTCGCCGCAACGCCTCATCCAGCTGGAATGATGGACTCTCCATAAAAGTAAAGGTCTTGCAGTACCCCCCTGTCCCGCTCACTCAGCTCCGGGCGCCCCATTAATTCCTCTATCCGCCGAAAATAAGCTTCAAAGGTGATTGAGCCTCCGCCTGTGGGATCGCTCAGACGCTGAAAGCGGAATTGCTCCCATCGCTCCATTTCGTCGCCGCTTAGCGTGGCAGGAAAGTTGCGCGCCCGGTAGCGGAATAGCATTTCGTCCAGCCTCGGGTCCTGAAAGCGAATATCAAGATCTCCTAACATATCGGGCGCCTGCGCTCGAATAAAGTCCATGCATTTACGGTCATGCGGACTAAAGAAGCCGCCGCTATAAAGCATTAAATCTGGATCTTCCACGGAACCTTCATCGGAGCGTGAGAATACCTGTACAAGCTTTTCGCTCACGCCTGGCAGCGAACGCAACTTTGCGAGATTCTCTCTTAGCCGCTGCCCATCCAGCTCCATCGAATCGAGCTGTTGGCTAGACAACGTCTTGAGCATGGCGGCTGGAGCGACAATAGGACACTTGTTCGCATGAATCGCTTTCACCGGGAGACGTTCCACGCCCTCTGGAAGCTCATCCGCCCGTGTGAAAAGACACCTACGGATCTCCTCCACCGATAGCGTCCCCAAGGGAGTGGGATCGCTACGTAAATCAAAAACCAGAATGGCGTTCGGATTTTCCGGATGGCGAGCGATCGGCGCCACCAAAGCCCCGCATCGAAGGCGGGCGGGATATCGTGAGGATACATGAAACACCGGTTTCATGGTCGTCACATCAAGCAGACTCAGCACCGCCTGCTTCGACCGATTCTCGAACACATACTGGTAAAGTTTGGGCTGACGTTCCTTGATCAGGCGGGCCATTTCG
>CAYXVO010000054.1:10314-11051 GCA_964467875.1 uncultured Pseudomonadales bacterium
CCATTGAAATGGTGGCATGCACATCGGACAGGGCGTCATGCGCCGCTTCGTGACCTATCCCATTGGCGCGAGTAAGGTCTTCCAGGCGGAAGCTGGGGGTACCATCCTCCTTCGTCGGCCAAACGATACCGTCGGGGCGCAGCGCATAAGCCAGGCGCACCATGTCGATAATATCCCAGCGGGAATTGCCCTGCTGCCATTCCCGGGCATAAGGGTCGTAAAAGTTACGATAGAGGGTATGACGAGTTACCTCATCGTCGAAGCGAATGCTGTTATAGCCAACAACACAGGTATTTGGCTGGGCGAACTCGTCGTGAATCTGCCTGATAAACTCGGCCTCAACGACGCCTTCCGCCTTTGCCTTCTGCGGAGTAATACCGGTGATCAAGCAGGCTTCCGGTTGGGGCAACATATCCTCGCTAGGCTCGCAGTAAATGATCAAAGGCTCTGAAATGATATTCAGATCCAGATCTGTCCGGATACCCGCGAACTGGGCCGGCCGGTCCCGCTGAGGATCCGCGCCGAATGTTTCGTAATCATGCCAATATAAGGAAGCTGTCATCAATTCCTCCGTTTACAGCAGGCAACGATAGTAACGAATCAGGCGGAAGTAAGACAGAGTAGAACTATGAAGAACGATGCGAGAGCTACTTGAGCAGTGGAAGCATTCTGGCGATTGGCCTGGCCCCAACGTAAAAAGCCCCTGGAGGGTTGCTCCAGGGGCTCGGATAGGTGCC
>CAYXVO010000055.1:0-3228 GCA_964467875.1 uncultured Pseudomonadales bacterium
GGCGGCTCGGTGTTTCCCAAGTCCGGTATGTCAGGAGCCTTCGGCTCCTACCCCTCACCCTAGCCCTCTCCCGCAAGGGGAGAGGGAACCGTTGGTGCTTGGATTCGAGTTTGGTGGTTTATTGATACCCCTCCGGAAACGGATTCGGCTCGATCAGATCCGACTCATACACCACTTTCGCCAAGCCATTCTTCTGCCACTGGCCGACGCGCAGCTTGCTCCAGAGGTGGTGGTTGTCGTGCACTTTCACGTAGCCCTCGGGGGCGATTTTGAGCTCGATGCCCTTGGAGGCCTCGGCGATCTTGTCGATATCGAAGCTGCCGGCTTTCTCCACCGCGGCTTTCCACAGCCAGGGGCCGAGGTAGGCGGCCTGGGTGACGTCGCCGATCACGCTGTCCGCGCCCCACTTGGCCTTGAAGGCCTTGACGAAGGCGTTGTTGTTCTCGTTTTCAAGCGTCTGGAAGTACTTCATGGCGGAGTAGAAGCCTTCCATGTTCTCGCCGCCCACGCCCAGCACTTCATCCTCGGTCACCGAGATGGTGAGGATGTTCTGCTTGGCAGACGTCACACCGGCCGCTTTCAACTGCTTCCACCAGGCCACGTTGGAGCCACCCACGATGGCGGCATAGACCACGTCGGGCTTGCGCAGCTTGATCTTGTTGATCAGGGAGCCGAAGTTGGTGGCGCCCAGGGCGTAGTACTCTTCACCGACGACCTTGCCGCCCAGCACGTTCTCGATGTGCTTGCGGGCGATCTTCATGGAGGTGCGCGGCCAGATGTAGTCCGAGCCCACCAGGTAGAAGGTCTTGGCGCCTTTCTCCTTGGCAATCCAGTCCAGCCCCGCGATGATCTGCTGGGTGGCTTCCTGGCCGGGGTAGATCACGTTCTTGGACTGTTCCAGGCCTTCATAGAAGGTGGGGTAGTAGAGCATGCCGTTGTTCTGCTCGAAGATCGGCAGCACCGCCTTGCGCGAGGCCGAGGTCCAGCAGCCGAACACCGCCGCCACCTTGTCCTGGGTCAGCAGCTTTCTCGATTTCTCGGCAAACGTCGGCCAATCCGAGGCGCCATCTTCCTGGATCACCTCGATCTTGCGTCCGAGTATGCCGCCCATGGCATTGATCTGCTCGATGGCGAGTTTCTCCGCTTCCACCGAACCGGTTTCGCTGATGGCCATGGTGCCGGTGACCGAATGCAGGATGCCCACCTTGACGGTGGCGTCGGTGACCGCCAGCCCGGAGGTATTGACCTTCTCCGTGGGAAAGCTCGCCGCCGTGGCCGGCGTACTGAAACTCAGGCCGATGCTGGCCGCCAGCAGCCAGGGGGTAAACCGCTGGCTTAGATTGGAACGTCGTGCGTGGTTGCGCATGTTAGGAACTCCTCCAGGCCCGTGGGCCGTCAAGTGATGGATCCGTGGCCTCGCGATTCGGAGGTTCGCGAGGCAGTGCGTTCGATGGTGCGTTCGCAAGTGCGTACCCGGGACAACGGTGGCGGCCCTGGCCGTGGCTGGCAGGACAAGCCGAACCGTCTGTCAGGACCAGAGCAACGGCTGTGCCAGGGATTTCGAACCGGGGTGGAATCGACCGGGAAAGCGCTTGCCGACGACGTGGCGATGGGGGGCGCCAAGCCTGATGGCAGTAGGCATGGCGCCGCCGTGGTGGCGGGCCTGGAAAAATTTATGGAGGGTGTGTGGCAGGTGGCGCGGCCGGGTCGGTGGGGCTTGGGGGATAGATGACAATGTCGCGCTTTGTCAGCTGACATTGTCAGCCGCAGGAATGGTGGCGGGCGGTGGACAATGTTAGAGGGCTCTTTCTAACTCATTGTTTTTGAATGATTGAGCGGCAATGTCAGAGCGCTGGCATGGTTGCTGCTCTGCTGCTGATGACCACAAGCGGTGGCGTCGGACGCCAAATCCGGATGCCGCGCGGAATCATCACGGCGCCCTTGACCGGGCTCACAGCACCCTTGCCGGGCATTCACAGGAGAAAACCCATGGCCGAGACCATCATCAAGATCGATCTGTCCAAATCCCCCGAAGAGCACGACAACATCCACAACCGCTGGCACCCGGACATTCCCATGGTGGCCACCGTAAAGCCAGGGGATGATTTCATCATCGAGTGCATGGACTGGACCGGCGGCCAGATTAGCAACAATGACAGCGCGGATGATGTGCGTGACGTCGATCTGTCCAAGGTGCATTACCTGAGTGGTCCGGTGGGCGTGGAAGGTGCGGAGCCGGGCGACCTGCTGGTGGTGGACATTCTTGATGTGGGGGTGTTCCAGGAATCCCTGTGGGGCTTTAACGGCGTGTTCGCCAAGGAAAACGGCGGCGGCTTTCTCACCGAGCATTACCCGGAGGCGCGCAAGTCGATCTGGGACTTCAACGGCATCTACACCAAGTCCCGTCATGTGCCGGGGGTGGAGTTCGTGGGCCTGATGCACCCGGGCCTGATTGGTTGTCTGCCCTCGAAAGAGCTGCTGGATGAGTGGAACCGGCGCGAGCTGGGGCTGATCGAGCAGGAGCCGGATCGGGTGCCACCGCTGGCCAACCCGCCCTGCCCAGGCACCGCCCACATGGGGCGGATGCAGGGGGAGGCGGCCCAGCAGGCGGCCATGGAGGGCGCGCGCACCGTGCCGCCCCGGGAGCATGGCGGCAACTGCGACATCAAGGATCTGACCAAGGGCTCGCGGGTGTACTTCCCGGTGTATGTCAAAGGCGGCGGGCTGTCCATGGGAGATCTGCACTTCTCCCAGGGCGACGGCGAGATCACCTTCTGCGGTGCCATCGAGATGGCCGGCTGGATCCATTTGCGGGTGAGCCTGATCAAGGACGGCATCAAGAAGTACGGAGTGAAGAACCCCATTTTCAAACCCAGTGCCCTGTCGCCGTCCTACAAGGAGCACCTGATTTTCGAAGGTATCTCGGTCGACGAGCAGGGCGAGCAGCATTACCTGGACGCCCACGTCGCCTATCGCCAGGCTTGTCTCAACGCCATCGAATACCTCAAGAAGTTCGGCTACAGCGGCGCCCAGGCCTACTCGATTCTGGGCACGGCACCGGTGCAGGGGCACATCAGCGGGATTGTCGATATTCCCAATGTCTGCGCCACGCTCTGGCTGCCCACCGAGATCTTCGACTTCGACATCATGCCCAACGCCTCGGGGCCGCAGACCTTTGTGACGGATGAGGTGGATGTGCCGATTTCGCATTGGAAGAAGTAGGGTGGT
>CAYXVO010000055.1:3328-8893 GCA_964467875.1 uncultured Pseudomonadales bacterium
CCCTCTCCCCAACCCTCTCCCGTCAAGGGAGAGGGGGCACAGCTTTAATAAGGAGCCCTTATGCCCGTCTACGACTACCTCTGCCCCCACTGCGGCAGCTTTGAACAACTCAGGCCCCTGGCCCAAAGCGCGCAGGATGCCGGCTGCCCTGGCTGTGGTTTGCCTGCGCCGCGCATGGTGTCGGCACCCCGGCTCAGCATCCTCTCGCCTCACACGCGCCAGGCCCATGAAACCAATGAGCGCAGCCGGCATGAGCCGCGGGTGAGCAAGAAGCCCAGCTGTTGCGCCCACGGCACCTGTTCCAGTCACGGTGGCGGCTCGTCGCCCTCAAAGGGTGCGGCGACGGAGGCGGGCCCGCCCCTCAAGGCGCAGGCGGGAGTGCGGCGTCCCTGGATGATCAGCCATTAGGAGCCGTTCCCGCTGGGGTGGTGCGGGACGCTGCCGCGTTTGACGCGGGTCATGGCTTGCCGTTTGCATTGGCTGACATTGTCGGACCATCAGCCTGCAGCGGAGATCAATGGAATGCTGGACGTAGCGGCAAGAGCGCATGTCATAACGAAAGCGCAGATAGCGGCGAGAGCGCATATGAAGCAGGAATTGGTGGTTATCATCGAGATCGCCAAGTTGCTGGAAAGACCCCTGGACCCACCCAGGACCGTGCAGGGTATCCTGCGCCTGCTGGCCCAGATGCGGGGCTTGAATTGTGGCCGGGTGGTCATGCCCAACGAGTCGCGCAGTACGCTGGAGGTACGTTATTCCTATGGCCTGTCGCCGTCGCGGCTGGTGCAGGGCGGCTACACCCTGGCGTTCGACGAAGGCGTCACCGGCTATGTCATGCGCACCGGTTCCATTGGCCTGGTGCCGGACGTGGACAGCGAACCGCTCTATATCCAGCGCATCACGGAACGGGGTGCGCCGCGGGGCACACAGCCCGGTGAGCGTCTGGCGTTTCTGGCGGTTCCCATTCTGGAAGCCGGCACGCCCATCGGCGTGCTGTCGGTGCAGCGGGAAGGGCTTGCTGATCGCCCGTTCGACAACGACATTTCACTGTTACGCGTGGCGGCCGCGGCCATTGGTCAGGTGTTGCGCATCCATAAGTTCGTGCTGGAGCAGACCGAGCATCTGGTGAAGGAAAACCAGACCCTGAAAAACGACATTGTGCTGGAGGGAATGCTCAACAAAAGCCTGTCCCACGGCATCATCGGCTCCAGCCGGAGCCTGATGGACGCGGTTCGCCAGTCGATTCAGGTGGCGAAAAGCGATGCGCCGGTGATGCTGTTGGGGGAGTCTGGCACCGGCAAGGAAAAATTCGCGCGGATGATCCATCAACAGAGTGATCGGCGGGAAAAAGCGTTTATTTGCATCAATTGTGCGGCCATCCCAAGCGATCTTCTTGAATCTGAACTATTCGGCCATGAAAAAGGCAGCTTTACCGGCGCCGCCCAGGCCAAAAAGGGCAAGATCGTGCTGGCGGACGGCGGCACCCTGTTTCTCGACGAGATTGGCGACATGCCCATGGAGCTGCAATCCAAGCTGTTGCGGGTGTTGCAGGAGAAGCAGGTGGATCCGGTCGGCAGCACGCAGCCCATGCCCGTCAATTTCCGCATCATCACCGCCACCCATGTGAACCTGCAGGAATCGGTTAATGCCGGGCGGTTCCGGCTGGATCTGTTTTACCGCTTGAACGTGGTGCCGATCGCGTTGCCGGCGTTGCGCGAACGTAAGGCGGACATCAAGCAGCTGGCGCTGCATTTTCTCAACGAGCTCAATCATCAATACAGTCGCAATATCACCCTGGAGTTGGACGCGCTGCGGGTGCTGGAGCGTTACGAGTGGCCTGGCAATATCCGTCAGCTGCAGAACGTACTGGAGCGGGCCATGCTGATGGCGGAAACCGCCGTGATCAACGGGCTGGAGGTACAGCGTATCCTGCGGGAGGAAAGTACGATTCAGGTGCCGGAGGCGTCCCTGGCCCAGGCTGACCGGATCCAGCGCGGCACGCTGGCGCAGGGTGCGCGTCGGGTGTCGGGGCTGGCCGGCGATCAGCGGGGTTACGAATGGGTGGGAGCGGATCAGGCGCGGGAAATCATTGAGGCGGTGCGCCAGGCCCGAGGTAACAAGACCCAGGCGGCGCGCCTGCTGAACATGAGTCTGCGCCAGTTGCGTTACCGCATTGCCAAGCTTGGCCTGGAAAGCCAGCTCGAGCCATCAGGCTAGTGCCAACGAATGCCTGGCGGGTATCGTTACGCGACGGCGCGTGTGGGTTCAGGTGCGGCTGACAGGCGTTAGTGCATCGCCGAGCGGGGGCTGCTGACCGTTGCGATCTCGTTGTCGTTGTCGGTCACATAGGACAACTGCTGGCATTCCTCGACCAAGGCCTGGGTCGCCTGCAGGCCGTTCTCCACGAACAGGTGAAACTGCTCGAACGAGAGCCCGGCGCTGTGGGGCAGGCTACCCTGGATCACCAGGCGCGGCAGGCTTTCGTCGATCAGGTCGACAAAGATTTTCAGGTGCATGTAGTTGAGGTTCATGCGGCTGAGATCGGCCAGCACCTGCATCAGCATGCTGGGGCGAACCTCCAGCTCGCTGAACAGCATCAGATAGTCGGCCTCCACAAACAGGCGGCTTTCCAGAATCCCATCCATCGCTTGCAGATCTGTGAAGTGGACCCCATGGCATTCGCCACACACATAGTGGGCGATGTGGGCGCGGTCGAGCCATTGCATGACCTGATTCGCGTCGAGATTCTGCATGAGAGGAGACACAGCGGATTCCTGATAATTTGAGCGGGCCAACATCTTACCCTCTGTGCCCGCCAGAACCAAGGACTGACCGGCGGTGAAGGCCCCGTCAGCTCCTGCGGGATACGAGATGCGGGATGCAGGATGCAGGATTGGGGCGCCGGCTATTCGCCGATGTCTTCGTTCCAGAGTTCCGGCGCGCGCTGGATAAACTCCTGCATCAGCTGAATGCAGCGATGCTCCTGCTGCACCTGGACATCCACGCCCCGGCCGCGCAGCAGGTCTTCGTCGCCCATGAAGGTCTGGTTCTCGCCGACGATGACGCGGGGAATGCCGTAGAGCAGGATGGCGCCGCTGCACATGGGGCAGGGCGAGAGGGTGGTGTAGAGGGTGCAGTCGCGGTAGACGGAGGCGGGCTGGCGGCCGGCGTTTTCCAGCGCGTCCATTTCGCCGTGCAGCACCACACTGCCATTCTGAACACGCCGGTTATGGCCACGCCCCAGGATCCGGCCCTGATGCACCAGCACGGAACCGATGGGAATGCCGCCTTCTTGTGCGCCCAGTTCGGCTTCCTCGATGGCGGCTAGCATGAATGGGTCCATGAGGTTCTCCTGATTAAGTGCTCAGAGGGATGGCATGCCGGTATCAAAGATACTTGCTGAGGAAGCCACCGGCCAGAACATAAAGCACCAGAATCAGGGCCGTGACCACCCATTTGATGCGGACCTTGCCCAGCGGGAGGCGACGGATTCGCGCCGCCACCAGCAGCAGCACGCAACTGAGGGCCGCGAGCAACGGCAGCGCAAACGCGATCACGTTCACCGCGATAAGCAGACGTTCCTTGCCCAGGAACAAGTCTTCAAACAGGGTGGCGGGAAGCGAAAAGTACACCACCATGAAGAGAAACAGCCAAAGTGTCCAAAGCGCGGCCTTGTCGGCCGTGCGCACCACGCCAGTATTCATAGTTCTTCTCATACGGTTACAACAGCTGCGAATTGTCTGTGCTGGTGCCGGCTGGTACAACCGACAAGGTCTCATTTCCTTTTAACTGCCTGGATTGATCCCTACTCTATTTCTATCTTTTATTCCGGCCGGACCGTTTGATGGCCGTTGCGAGCGGGTGAGCGGTCGGCTATTAACGGGCGGCTCAGGTTCTAAGACGTGCATGGGAAGACGTGCAGTGGAAGACATGGAGTCACTCAGTGGACGGTATTTAGTCGCTCAATGGAAGGTATCCAATCGCGCATGGATTCGTTAGCAGACCGAGGACGATCATCATGAAAAGGCAGGCGCTTCTCGCCGTTCCCCTGGCTGCGGTGTGGCTAGCCACCGCCGCCGCGTTGTTCCCCCTTGCCGCACAGGCCCAGCATCACAGTCACAAGGAGCCGGTCATGACCAAGGCGGGGCCGGTGACCGTGGAACAACTGGCCGAGGGCCTGAACCATCCCTGGGGCATGGCCTTCCTGCCGGACGGCCGCCTGTTGGTCAGCGAGCGGGCCGGCCCGCTGCGTATCCTGAAGCCGGATGGCACCCTGTCGGCGCCGGTGCCGGGCACGCCGAAGGTGCATGCGCGGGGCCAGGGCGGGCTGCAGGATGTGGCGCTGGATCCAGAGTTTGCCTCCAACGGCCTGGTGTATCTGTCCTATGCCGAACCCCGTGAAGGTGGCGCCGCGACCGCCGTGGGCCGCGGGCGGCTGGAAAACGACCGGATCACCGACTTTAAGGTGATTTTCCGTCAGGAGCCGGCGGTCGACGGCGACGCGCATTTTGGCAGCCGCCTGGTGTTTGCCCCCGATGGAAAGCTGTTCGTGACCTTGGGGGAGCGCTTCAAGTTTGACCCGGCGCAGGATCTGTCCGGCCACTTGGGCAAGATCGTGCGTATCAACCCGGATGGCTCGGTTCCTGCCGATAATCCCTTCGTGAAGCAAAAAGATGCCCGCGACGAGATCTGGAGCTATGGCCACCGCAATATCGAAAGCGCCGCGATTCACCCACAGACCGGCGAGCTCTGGGTGGTCGAAATGGGGCCCAAGGGGGGCGATGAGCTGAATCGGCCCGAGGTCGGGCGCAACTACGGCTGGCCGCTGGCGAGCTGGGGCAACCATTACGACGGCAAGAAAATTCCGGATCCGCCCACGCGCCCGGAATTGGCCGATGCGGTCATGCATTGGACGCCGGGGATTGCACCTTCGGGCATGGCGTTCTACACCGGTGATCTGTTTCCGGCCTGGCAGGGCAGCATGTTGATTGGTAGTCTGTTAACCGAAAGTGTCGTGCGGATGCGGATCAACGGCCAGAAAGCCACCGAAGAGGAGCGGGTTCCATTGGAAGCCCGCATCCGGGATGTGGAGCAGGCGCCGGATGGCACCGTCTATGTCCTGACCGATGAGGACGATGGCAAAGTGCTGCGCATCAAGCCGATGCAACCTAAAAACTAGGGGAGGCTCGGACCAGGTCGGCGCTGCGGCGGCAGGAATGCGTTCACCCCGCGCAACAATAAGAAGGATGTAGCCGATGAATGTGGCTGGTAAAGCCCTGAGTACCACCGTATTGGCGCCGGTGTTTATTCCGGCGGTGGTGGTGACCCTGCTGTTGGTGATCGGCACCATCAGCAATCCCGAGCTGGCCGGCGAGGCGTTCAGCGCAACGCTTGCCTACGTCACGCGCACCTTCGGCTGGTTCTACATGCTGGCGGTGGCCATCTTTCTGGTGTTCATCGTGGCCGTGGCTGCCTCTAGGTGGGGGCGTATCAAGTTGGGCCCCGACCATTCCGAGCCGCAATACAGCTTTCCGGCCTGGTTCGCCATGCTGTTCTCCGCCGGTT
>CAYXVO010000055.1:8903-11033 GCA_964467875.1 uncultured Pseudomonadales bacterium
CGCGGCCGCCGGCATGGATTTGGGCCTTCACGACGACTTTGCCGCCCAATTCCTGTGCGATCGCCTTTGCTTCGGCGGGAGTGGTAGCAACACGGCCGGCGGTCACTGCGACGCCATGCTGGTCTCCGCCGGTTACGGCATCGCCCTGCTGTTTTTCGGGGTGGCCGAGCCGGTGCTGCATTACGCCGCGCCGCCGGCCGGCGCCGCCCAGACCACCGATGCCGCCCGCCAGGCCATGCAGATTGCCTATTTTCACTGGGGCTTTCACATCTGGGGCATCTATGGCCTGGTTGGGCTGTCGCTGGCGTATTTCGCGTTTCGACACGGCCTGCCGCTGTCGCTGCGTTCCGCCCTGTATCCGATCATCGGCGAGCGCATTCATGGCGCCGCCGGTCATGCGGTCGATGTGTTTGCCATTCTCGGCACCCTGTTCGGCATTGCCACCACGCTCGGGCTATCGGTCACCCAGATCAATGCCGGCCTGAACTACCTCTGGCCCAGCATTCCCATTGCCATCAGCGTTCAGATTACGGCCATTTTCCTGATTACCGGGCTGGCGACGTTCTCCGTGGTCGCCGGCATGGACAAGGGCATCAAGAACCTGTCGATCCTCAACATGACCCTGGCCGTTCTGTTGATGCTGTTCGTGTTCCTGGTGGGACCGACCGTGCATATCCTGGAAACCTTTTTGCAGAACACCGGCGCTTACCTGAACAATATCGTCGAGCGCACCTTCAACCTGCAGGCCTACAGCCGCAGTGACTGGATCGGCAACTGGACGCTGTTCATCTTCGGCTGGACCATTTCCTGGGCGCCTTTCGTTGGGCTTTTCATCGCCAAGATCAGCCGTGGCCGCACCATCCGCCAGTTCGTGTTCGGTGTGCTGCTGGTGCCGACCATCTTTACCTTCCTCTGGTTTTCCATCTTCGGTGACACGGCGCTGCACCTGATCATGGTGGAGGGCTACACGGCCCTGATCGACGAAGTCCAGAGCGATCATGCGGTGGCCCTGTTCAAGTTGTACGAGCGGCTGCCGTTGACCAATCTGGTCTCCTTTATCACGGTGGTGCTGATCATCACCTTCTTTGTGACCTCCGCCGACTCCGGCGCGTTGGTAATCGATTCGCTGGCCTCGGGTGGCGTGGCCCATACGCCGGTCTGGCAGCGGCTGTTCTGGGCGGTCACGGCCGGCACGCTGGCGGCAGTCCTGTTGCTGGCCGGCGGGCTCAGTGCGCTGCAGACCATGGCGATTTCCAGCGCATTGCCGTTCACGGTGATTATGTTGATCGCGGCGTTCGGCATGTGGCGTGCGCTGGTGATCGAGGGACACCGCGAAGCCAGCATGCAGGCGCATATCCAGGCCGCGCCCCATGGCACCGGTGGTTTCTGGAAAAATCGGCTGGCGGGGCTGATCAATTTTCCACCCCGGGAGCAGGTGGAGCAGTTTCTGGAGACCACGGTGGTGCGCGCCATGCAGCGGGTGAAGCAGGGATTGGTGGAGCGAGACTGGCCGGCGGAGGTCGAGTATGACGCGGAAGGGACGCGAGCGTTTCTGGAAGTGGTCAAGCCGGGCCAGGTGGACTTTGTGTATGAGATTCGCCTGCGTGACTACCCGGTGCCGGACTTCGCCTTTCCGGAGATGGACCGTGACCCGGAGGGCGACGAAAAATACTACCGAGCCGAGGTGTTCCTGCGCCGTGGCGGGCAGTCCTACGATATTTATGGCTATGAGGAGCAGGAGCTGATTCGGGATATTCTCGACCAGTTCGAGAAGTACCTGCACTTCCTCCACATCTCACCTGGCAACCTGCCCTGGAACATGGCCGAGCATGACGAGATGCTGACCCAGACCGACCCCGAGCATCGGCCTCAATAGCTCGGGGCGGCCAGTGATTAGAGGATCGGACTCTGTTCCACTGGGGCATTCGTGGCCGCCTGTTTCTCCAGGAACTGGAGCACGGCGGCAACGGTACCGGCCGGGTCTTCTTCCTGGGGTACATGGCCCAGGTTTTCGAACAGGGCAAACTCGCTGTCCTGGACTTCCTGGGCAAAGCGAATGGCATCATCCACCGACAACAGTTGATCCTGACCGCCCCAGATAATCAGGGTTGGCTGCTGAATGGTCTTGAT
>CAYXVO010000056.1:0-10934 GCA_964467875.1 uncultured Pseudomonadales bacterium
TTACAATCTTTATCACGAACCCGCGAATCGCTTCGTTGCCAGCTTTGTTGGTCGCGGTGTCTTCCTGCCCGGCGTCGTGAAAACACCGGAATCCATCGACACGGAACTGGGCCTGTTATCCGGTGACCGTTCCTATGCCTGGAAAGCCGGTCATGTTGTGGATGTTCTGTTTCGCCCGGACGACCTGGTGATCGACCCACAGTCGCCAACGCGCGCGTTGGTGGCCGGAAAAGTCTTTGCCGGTTCCTCCACCATTTATCGACTCAAGCTCGACTCCGGTCGCACGCTGGAGATACTGGCGCCCAGTCACCAGGACTACAACGAAGGTGACCAGGTTGGCCTGCAGGTTGATGCCGACCACCTGATTGCCTTTGAAACACCGTCACTGATCTGAGCTGCGAACCCGCCGCACCGCCTCGCGCCAGCCATCGTACAGGCGCTCCCGCAACGCGGGCGCCATATTAGGCTCGAAGCGCTGCTGGCCTTGCCAGAGCGCCGTGACCGTCTCTGTACTCTCAAAAATACCGGCCTGCAGGCCAGCCAGAAAGGCGGCTCCCAGCGCCGTTGTCTCCGTCATACGGGGTCGATCCACCGCCACATCCAGGATGTCCGCCAGAAACTGCATGGCCCAGTCATTGACCGCCATGCCGCCATCCACCCGCAAGGTATCCAGGCGGGCGCCATCGCTGTGCATGGCCTGCAGCAGATCCCGGGTCTGGTAGCAGACGGACTGCAGGCCGGCGGCCACGATATCCGCCAGGCCCGTGTTGCGGGTCAGCCCGAGAATGGCTCCTCGCGCCGCCGGGTCCCAGTATGGGGCGCCCAATCCGGTGAAGGCCGGCACCAGATAAACGGATTGCTCACAGCCTGCGGTGCGAGCCAGCTCTTCCGACTCACTGGCATTGCGAAACAGGCACAACCCATCCCGCAACCACTGAATGGCTGCGCCTGCCACGAAAATACTGCCCTCGATGGCATAGGTGGCCTGGCCTTGGAGCCGGTAAGCCACGGTGGTCAGCAACCGGTTATTGGACATCAGCGGCTGAGAGCCCGTATTGAGGATCATGAAGCAACCGGTTCCATAGGTGCTCTTAATCATGCCCGGCTCGAAGCAAGCCTGTCCGATCAGGGCTGCCTGCTGGTCACCGGCCACGCCACCAATGGTCACACCGGCTCCAAACAAGGCCGGCTCAGACACCCCGAAAGACGCCGCACAATCGAGAACTTCCGGCAGTAGCGCCGCGGGGATATCCAGTAGTCGCAACAGGTCGTCGTCCCATTGCTGGGTGTGGATATTGAACAGCATGGTACGCGACGCATTGGTGGCATCGGTGCGATGCTGCCGCCCACCCGTCAGCTGCCATAACAGATAGCTGTCCATGGTACCGAACGCCAGCTCACCGCGCTCCGCAGCCTCCCTTGCACCTGGTACTTCGTTCAAAATCCAGTGAATTTTAGTGGCGGAGAAATAGGGGTCGATGAGCAACCCAGTCCGCTCACGCACCAAGGGCTCATGACCCGCCTGTTTGAGTTGCTCGCAAAATGGTGCGGTGCGGCGGTCCTGCCACACGATTGCCTTATGAATCGGGCACCCCGTGCGGCGATCCCAAATGACCGTCGTTTCGCGCTGATTGGTAATACCTATGCCCGCCACCTGCTCCGCCGTTACCCCGGCCTGTGCCAGCGCAGCACGACACACCTCCAGGGTAACGCGCCAGATCTCCTCGGCGTCATGTTCAACCCAGCCACTGGCCGGATAATGCTGGGTGAATTCCTGCTGGGACTGACTCACGAGGCTCGCCCGATGGTCGAACAACATGGCGCGGGTGCTGGTTGTGCCCTGATCAATAGCTAGCAGAAAGGCGCTCATGAAAGCCGTTTCCTTAATGAACCTGAAGGGTAATTATGTAACTAAACACTCTATGGGTTTCACTGGCGGCAATCAATTTTCGCGACCGGTACCGCATGAAATTCTCCGTTCCCAGGCGCACTGTTCGGAAAACTGAGATACGCTTGCATCAGGATCCCATCTTTGTAAGCGAGACCGCCATGCCCTCCCTCACGCCCGCTCCCGTCGACCTGCTGATTATCGGTGGAGGCATCAACGGTGCCGGAATTGCTGCCGATGCCGCCGGTCGCGGCCTTTCAGTCGTACTCTGCGAACAGAATGATCTGGCTTCAGCCACGTCCTCGGCCAGCAGCAAGCTCATCCACGGTGGTTTACGCTATCTCGAGCAGTATGAATTTCGCCTGGTGCGCGAGGCATTGCGGGAGCGGGAAGTTCTGTTGAGAAAGGCCCCGCACCTGGTTCATCCGTTGCGTTTCATTCTGCCCCACAGCCCGCAACTTCGACCTGCCTGGATGCTTCGCAGCGGCCTGTTCCTGTACGACCACCTCAGCAAGCGCGACAGTCTGCCCGGCAGCCGGTCGCTGCGTTTTGACGCCACCAGCCCGCTACGCACCGACATTACACGGGGTTTTGAGTATTCGGACTGTTGGGTCGACGATGCCCGCCTGGTCATTACCAATGCCATTGCGGCAGCAGACCATGGCGCCCGTATTCTTACCCGGCAGCGCTGTATCCAGGCTGTTCGCCAGGCTCACAACGGATTCTGGCAAGTAACCCTGCAGGACCAGATCACCCAACAGAAGCAGACCCTGCTCGCCCGGGCACTGATCAATGCCGCCGGGCCCTGGGTGACAAGCCTGTTTGAACACGCCTTGACGGAGCGATCCCCCCGCCAGGTCCGCCTGGTGCAAGGCAGTCATATCGTCGTGCGTCGCTTTCACGACTACCCCGGCGCATTCATCCTGCAACACACGGATCGCCGCATCGTCTTCGTTCTGCCCTACCAGGATGACTTTCACCTGATCGGCACCACGGACCGCGAATACCAGGGCGATCCGGCTCATGCCCGGATCACGACAGAGGAGATCGACTACCTGCTCAAGGTCGTCAACAGCCACTTCAAGGCCCAACTACAGACATCGGACATCGTCAGCCACTACTCCGGCGTACGTCCGCTCCAGGACGACGAGGAGCACGATCCATCCGCCGTGACCCGGGATTACACCCTTGACCTGAGCCACAACCCAGGACAAGCACCGGTTCTGGCGGTATTCGGTGGCAAGATCACTACCTACCGCAAGCTGGCAGAGGCTGCTCTCACCAAACTGGCACCCTTTTTCCCCGCCATGGGACCAGCCTGGACCGCCTCGACCCCCTTGCCCGGCGCCAATGCCGAGATCACGGATTTCGAGACGCTACGGGAGCATATCCGCCTGATGCATCCCTGGCTGCCGGACAACCTGCTCACACGCTTCAGCCGCAGCTACGGCTTGCTGTGCCTGGATTTCCTAAAGGGCGTGACCTGCCTGGAAGATCTGGGGCGAGCTTTTGGGAGCAACCTGTATGCCGCCGAAGTAGACTATTTACGGGAGCGGGAATGGGCAATGACTGTCGACGACATTCTCTGGCGCCGCACCAAGCTGGGTCTGCGCTTCACTCAAGCAGAACAACAGGCCTTGCAGGATTACCTGGGTGACCGCCAATGGCTTGGCAGCCAATCTCCCGCATGAGGTGAGACGGCGAAAGCAGACAGACACATTTTCTGCGGACGAAAAAAAAGGGCTCTCTGACGAGAACCCTTTCATTAAATCTAATGAATAAGAAAGTTCGATAGAACTACAACCTCAAAGAGTCATCCCTTACAAGTTCAGCATTATGACGAGGTACCAGGCTCAGATCTGTTGGCCCTCTGTCCTGTTCTGTAAGCAAACGTAAAGAAGCGGTCGCTACCGTCACATTATTTTAGCTGCTTGCGCGGCCACACCAGTGAGAAACGGGCCCCCCCCATCTCGCTACGCCCCAGAAATGCCTGGCCGCCATGCCAGTACAGAATCCGGCGCACAATGGACAGGCCCAGGCCATAGCCACCGGAGCTGCGGGTGCGACTATCATCCAACCGGGCAAACGGCGTAAATACCCGCTCCCAATCTTCCTCTGGTATCCCGGTACCGTCGTCTTCCACATCGATCCGGCAGGTGTCTTTTTCAAAGCAGCAACGGATGATTACCTGGTTGTTGGCATAGCGTAAGCCGTTACCCACCAGGTTTTGCAGAGCCCGGTGAACATAGCGGGGCTCAATCTCGGACAGCTTCCAACGGTCGGAATCCTCGTGGTAGATCGCCTGGATTTTTACATCCGGCTTCAGACTGCTTTGCTCCTCCACAACCTGCTCGACGATTGCCCGAACATCCGTCTCCTGAAAATCAAGAATAGGACCGCCCTGCTCCAGACGGGCATAGGTAAGAATTTCGTCAATCAGTTCGTTCAGTTCCTGAATGTCGGAATCGATTCCGCTTAGCTGCTTCTCCATGGCCGTGCGGTCCGGACAGTCCTCGATCATCTGGACGCCAAAGCGGATTCGCGCCACGGGCGTTCGTAACTCGTGGGAGACCGCATGAATCATCTCCCGTTGCACATGAACCAGCCGTTGAATCTGCTCCGCCATACTATTGAATACGTTGCCAAGCCGGCCGATGGCGTCCCGTTGAGATTCATCGACGCGCGCTTCCAGCTCCCCACGCGCGATACGACTGGCCACGGTTTCCACCTTGCGCAGGCGCTGCTCCAGGTTGCTCAACAACAGATAAATAGCGAGACCGACGACAAACACCACAATACACAGCAATGCCAGCACAACCGGCCAGCTAAAGGCCATGAAATGAGGCGCCGCCAGCATTTCCAGATAGCGGTTATCGCCCAGGCGAACCAGCGTGACCAACCGCGAACTGTTGCTGTCCTCGTAGCTGGTCCAGCCACCCTGCTCCAGGCGTTGACGGGCACTCACGGATAGTTCCGAGAGATCATTGGCCGTGACCAGATGGGCAGCAATACGCAGACTTTCCGCCAATGCCGGCAACGCCTGCTCCTGTCCGGCCGGCGACAGCGCACGCACCTGCATTGCCAGCAGTCGCGACATCAGGAGATTCACATCATGGTACAAACGGGGAAAGAATCCGACGACCACGCGGCCATCACGCCCCAGCGTCATGGCCTGGGCGCCACTGGGATCCGTCAGAACGAGCGTCTGACCAAACCGCAAACGCTGCTGCTGCACGGACGATAGCGGCAGGTCAGCCAAAGCCAGTTGGCGGATTTGTGCACCTTCCGGCAACAGCGTGACGACCAGCGACTCGGAATCGATGCCCTGATGGTGGGACAACCACTCAAACAGAGGCGCCGCCAACTTTTCCTGATACTGGCTGTAGCGCACATGGTTCAATGATTGGAACAACAGCAGGCATAGCAGCAGGCCAGCCGCCAAGGCGAGGACGACGCCTCCGAAAACACGGATGAAAATACTGTTCACACGCGCTCAACTCACTCCATCCAGGAGTCTCGGCTACGGATCGGAATATGAAGAAGGCCCTCAGGCCTCCTTCACAAAGAGATAACCTTTACTGCGGACGGTCTTGATCCGGCGCGGATGTACGGGATCGTCACCGATCTTCGGACGAATGCGCGAGACCCGGACGTCAATTGAACGGTCCTGCCCGTCATACTCAATACCGCGCAAGGCGGTAAAAATTTCTTCCCGGCTTAGCACGCGGCCCGCATTGCTCGCCAGGAGCCACAGCAGGTCGAACTCGGCACTGGTGAGATCGATGCTCTGATCCTCCAGCCAGGCTTCGCGCATGGAGCGATCGACCACCAGATTATTGAACACCAACCGTACCGGCTCGCCTTCAGCCTGTGCGGGCGCCTCGACCCGCTGCGCCTCACCCTGCTCCTTGACCCGCCGTAACAGAGCACGGATGCGAGCCAGCAAAACCCGTGGCCGGACCGGCTTGCCCATATAATCGTCGGCACCCATTTCAAGTCCAAGAACCTGATCCAGATCATCGGTACGGGCCGTAAGCATCAGGATGGGGCCAGAGTAACGCGGACGAACCTTGCGACAGATGGACAGCCCATCTTCGCCCGGCAACATCAAATCCAGCACAACCAGATCAGGCTGCTCCGCCGGAATGCGCTCGACCGCCGCCGAGCCATTGGGCTCCACGGAAACCACCAGCCCGTTGCTCTCCAAATACTCCTTGGTGAGGTTCGCGAGACGTTCGTCGTCTTCCACGATCAAAATGCGCCAAGCTTCGTAATTATCCACGCTGTTGTCTCATCTAGTCAGAATATCGAGCTCCGTCCGCGCATCCCCCACCACATCACCGCTCTGATCCTGACGACGCCAACGGCATTGGTCGGTACCAGATGTTTTCATTTTTACGCGGTTAGTTATTGGTCAGGGAACACGTCAAGCGAAGCTCATCGTTCGTTGGCAACCGCCTGAAATCATGTTCAACTCCAAGTATAACCCTTGTTTGAAATTTTACATGATTAAACAGTGAGTTCCGTCCCACTCCCAGTGAAAGCATTATTCACGGGCAGACAGGCATGATTGAAATGCTGGCAGACACCATTGCAATCACCATTGCAGAGGCCAGCAACCCCGGTCTTTGCGCGGTCAAAAATCCGTCAACTCGTGCCGTTCAGCCCAGGGGATAACCAAGGCGAATTTCTTCTTCGGTGGCATCCCGCACGGCTCGCACCATCAGCTCAAAATACAGAGTGATCCCGGCCAGCGGATGATTGGCATCGACCGTCACCGAATCCTCGTTCACAGCCACTACCCGGACAACGCGGGACTCCTCGCCGGATTGGGTCTGAAAGATCATGCCGGGGCGTACCTCCGGCACATCGTCAAACTGGCTCTTATGGATCGCCTGGATCAACTCTGGGTCGCGGCGGCCATACCCCAGCTCGGGTGGAATGGTCACGTCCAGCAGCTCACCCGCAACACGGTTCTGCAAAGCCCTTTCCAGGCCGGGAACCACCTGGCCACCACCTTCCAGAAACACCATGGGTTCGCCGCCTGCCGAGGTGTCGACCACCTTACCCTCGGCATTCTTCAGCCGGTAATCCAGTTCAAAAACCTTGCGCGGCATGCCGCTTCCTCATCACTACGCCAAAGCGGGCAATTGTAGCACGCTCTACCCATTTTGCCCGCCGTATCCACTACCGGCATCCCTGTAGCGCCGCCAGCATCTGGTCGCCGACCATCAGCGAACCACGAAGGTGTAGTTGCTACAGACGGAGCTCTGTTGCTGAACGGGATCATTCTGGGAAAAGAAGCCAAGCAGGGAGATACCTGATCGAGCGGCGACGGGCGATGGTCAGACGAAACCAAACGGTGACGAATAGCGATTCACTGGGGGAAGAAGAACGTGGCTAGCGGTACAGAGAACGGCCAATAAGAATAAGCACAAAAAATAAATACGAAAATAAAGATGGAGCGGCGACGCGATCAGAAGCGATAGGTCAGGCTGACCATGACATCCTCTTCATTCATCCGCAGATCATATTCCGAAGCCCGCAGGGCGTCGGCAAACGACACTTCCTGCTTCTCTTCGGCGGTGGAATCGATGCCGGTCAGACTTTTAAGCCACCGACCTCCCACCATGGTCAGCAAACGCTGGGCCGAGCGACGGGTCGGCGCGGCATCCGGCACCGTATTGGTGTTATTGGTACCGATCTGGGCCGTCGAGACCTCGTCAAGGTAGTCGTTTAGCTCGCCTGCCTGAACCGTGCCGATCGCCGCAATCAGACTCAGCGTACAGGCCATCATAAGAATTTGACGATACTTCATGTCAGTCTTTCCAACCCAGTTGATAGGGGCGGCGCCATGAATGGACGCTTCACCGATCCCCTTACGTATAAACCGCAATTTGCTTTCCTGAGAAAACTATAGACGAGCAATTTCGGGTAGGGTGTGAAACGATCGGCAAAGAGGCGGCTCTGCTACCAAACAACACATTTCGCTACAGGCATGACTGAAATAAGGGACTCCAGTTACAGGCGGACATAAAAAAAAGAGAGACATTGTCTCTCTTTTGCGTCACACCCGAATCCTGCTTAATCGGAACGGCTGGCCAGCCAGTCAACACTCGCCTGCCACATATGAGCGGGGGCACTGGATCCGGCAAAGACACCGGCATGGCCGCCGGGCATGACCTGCACGCTTTTGTCCGGCGACGAGACGATATCCAGCACTTTACGCACTGCCCGGGTGCTCACCAGGTGATCGCTGTCACCGGCAAAGGCCAGAATCGAACATTGGATATTCTCGAACAGAGTCGGCTGTCCCCGCAGGCGCATACGCCCACTCGCCATCTGATTGTTCAGCATCAAGCGCACCAGCATCCCCTTCACCGTCTCTCCTGGATAATCGACCATGTCATCAAACCAGGAGCTGACCGTGGTGTGCTCTTGCAGGAACTCCCGGTCCCACAGATTCAGCAGTAAATCCCGGTAACTGGTCAAACTCGCCAGCGGGTTGGTCAGCTTGAACAGCGCCGAATTCATCCAGCCGGGAATGTGCAGGTACTTGGCCGGCAAATCCATCAGGGAGACATTCAGGCGTTGCGACAGCCATCGCGCAGGGCCACCCACCGCCGAAAAGACACGACCGGCCACGCCGCTCTGGTGCATGTCGACCGGCGTGGCCACGGTCACCAGATTGCGGATGGCGCCCTCGCGTGCCGTGGCGGCATACATCAGCGCCAGCAGACCACCCATGCAGTAGGCAAAAAGAGAGACCTCGGTTTGCCCACTGTGGGCGCGCACCTGGGCGATCGCACCCGGCATCCAGTCCAGGACATAGGACTCCAGGGACAGATCCGCATGATCATCGGTGACGGTGCCCCAGTCGATCAGATACACATCAAAGCCGTGGGCCAGGAGAAAGCGCACCAGGGAGCGCTGCGGCAACAGGTCGAAGATCATGGAGGTGGCTGCCAGTGGCGGCACCAATACCACGGGAATCCGGTGGCGCTGGCGGGACACGGGAATCGACTGATCGCCAATCCGGATCTCCGACTCCACCAAGGGTGGGTAATGCCGCACCGACATGATGCCATCGCGATAGATCTCATCGAAGGGGGTCAGATCGGACACGATCAGGCCATCGGCATAAAACCGCCGTTCAATTGCGTGGGCCATAAAACGAAAGGCCTTGTCCGTGAGCGTCAAATCCGACGGCTGCATCGCTGTCATATTTGTCTACTTCCCCTCAGCACCGCATGGTTTTCAATCGTTGCCGCCATTATAGCCGACATTGCCCTTATATAGCCGCCCCCCGATTAGCCGCAGGGATCAGGGCACATTGGCGGGCGCGCATTACAATATTCCCAAGATGCACACCATATTGTCCGTCGGCGACCGCGCCCTCGTTCCGGTGTGCCAGCCATTGCAGTGGACAGAGGACGGCCATGAAATGCCGGATGAGTGTATCAGCCGAGCGACCGTCACGTCTGAGCGGCAGCCTTAGGTTCCTGCTGTTTGGGCTCGTCTGCCTATGCTATCTGCTCTCGCCGATGGTGGCTTTCGCCGCCCCGGCCTGGCTCTCGCAGACCGAGCGGGCGTGGCTGAAGAATCATCCGGAAATTCGACTCGCCCCCACCCCGGATTTCTCACCCATCGAGTTCTTCGACAGCGGTGGCGCCTACCGGGGGCTGGCCGCCGATTACATGGTAGAAATCGAGAAGATGTTGGGCATCCGTTTCATGGTGGTCCGCCAGAACTCCTGGCCCGAGGTTCTGAACCTGATCCAGCAACGGGGGGCCGATCTGGTGGCTGCCGCCGCGATCACGCCCCAACGGGAGCAGTATCTGGCCTTCACCCGGCCCTATCTGGAGCTGCCGGCGGTCATCATTACCCGAGCTGGCGATATTGATCGCACCCACATGAAAGCGCTCGCCGGGCACCGGGTCGCGGTGGTGGAAGGCTATGCACTGCATGACTGGCTACGCTCGGAATATCCCAACATCATCGTTGTGCCGGTCGCCACGGTGGACGCCGGCCTGCGGCAGGTTGCCTATGGCCAGGCCGATGCCATCATCGAAACCAACGCCGTCGCCCTCTATTACATAGAACGCAGTGGGCTGACCAACCTCCACGTAGCAGGCAACTCTGGCTTCGTCTGGCGATTGGCTGCGGGGGTACGCAACGACTGGGTCATTTTGCGCGATATACTGCAAAAAGCGTTGAATCGCATTCCCGCAACCCGGCGCACCGAACTGATGCAAAACTGGGTTGCACTCAATCACTATGGCTGGGTACCCAGTCGCGGCATCGTGATCGGCTTTACGATTGGTCTCAGTGCCCTTCTGTTACTGGCCGTACTTGCCTGGAATCACTCCTTGAAACGGCAGGTCCAGGCCCGAACCCAAGCCCTGGAAGCAAGACTGCGGGAGATCGCCGCCGCCAAACAAACGGCTTACCTGAAGGATAAGACGTTCAATCAACTCTTTACCGCCGTCGACGTTCCGCTCGCCCTGCATGAGCTGAACGGCAACCTGATCCAGCTGAACGACAAGGCCCTGGACCTGTTCGGCCTGCACAACATTGATCTGGACCAGGTACGATTTCCCCGAGACTTCCTACCGGTCGATACCGATTTCAAGCGGCTCACACTGATCTGGGAACGCGTGGTACAAGGCGAAACCGAGCATTTTCACTGGACGGCCTGTCACCAACGCAACAAGGCGCTACTCCACTTCTGGGTTTGCTGCTGTCGCATCAGCCTGCAGGATCGTGACGCCGTGGTGTCGTCTCTCCAATACCAGAACCCATTCGTTGACGGTGACACCTGACATCTTGCACCCAAGCACAACGACAACTGAATATCCTCAAGCGTCAGCGCGCCCACCCGCTGACTCATCAAATAGCGACAGCTGTATCTGTGGACCGCTCAGGCCGCTGGGATCTCGCAATCGCACCCCCACCCCCAGCAACCGTACCGGCTTGCCTCCCCGGTGCCAGGCCACGGTCATCAACCGGCTGAACTCATCCAGCGAATCCCAGGGCTGATACGCAT
>CAYXVO010000057.1:0-695 GCA_964467875.1 uncultured Pseudomonadales bacterium
GGTTGAGAAGGGCAGTGGCGGCCCAGTTGACGGCGGGCCTGCCCAGCGCACCCGCATCGCCCCCGGCGGCGCCTATGGAATGCCGGAAGAGGCCATCGCCGCCCGCCGCGCCCCCCGGCCACTGTCGCCGGTGCGGCGGGCGGATCTATCCGATTATCAGGACCCCGTTGCCGTGCCGGACCGCTGGCGTATCGTGGAGAGCATCGGCTACACCGAGAGCATCTGGGACCCGTACAACCGCAATACCCTCAAGGGTGACGTGCCCATCCACGACGACTGGTTCTTCGCCACCACCATTATCTCGGATACGGTCTACGAACCGCGCCGCGTGGTTACGCCCGTGGGTGGCCAAAGCACTGATCGGCCCGGCTCCATCGATGTTTTTGGCGGCTATGACCAATGGGTGTTCTCCCAGACCATCCTGGCCGAGCTGGTGTACTACAAGGGCGACACCACCTTTCGGCCACCGGATTATGAGTTCCGCCTGACCCCGGTATTCAACTACAACTACGTGGAACTGGACGAGCGCCTGGGTGTGAACGTCGATCCCAAGGATGGCGTGACCCGCCACGACAGCCATGTGGGTCTGCAGGCGGCTTTTGTCGACGTGCATCTGCGCAACGTCAGCGACCGTTATGACTTCGACAGTATCCGGGTCGGCATCCAGCCATTCACGGCCGACTTCCGGGGCTTTC
>CAYXVO010000057.1:705-10819 GCA_964467875.1 uncultured Pseudomonadales bacterium
GCCCCTTCGGCGTGCGCCTGTTCGGCACCCGCGATAACAACATTTTCCAGTACAACCTGGCCTGGTTCCGGCGGGTGGAGAAAGACACCAACAGCGGCCTCAACGACGTCAATGAACGCCTGCGCGACGACGACATCTTCGTCGGTAACGTCTATTGGCAGGACCTGTTCGTCAAGGGCTTTACCTCCCAGTTCACCGCGCTCTACAACCGTAATCGGGAAGACGATCTCTTCTACGACGCTAACGGCTTTATTCAGCGGCCATCCTCTTTCGGCCAGGAGCGGCCCCGGGATTACGACGTGGTTTACCTGGGCTACAGCGGCGACGGTCACATTGGCCGCCTGAACCTGAGCACCAGTCTCTACTACGCGCTGGGGACCGAGGAGCCAGCACCGTTTTTCGGCGAGAAATCCGATATCCGTGCGTTTTTCGCCGCCGCAGAAGCGGGCTTCGACATGGATTGGGTGCGCTGGCGCGCCTCCGCGTTGTTCGCCAGTGGCGACAGCGATCCATATGACGATGTGTCCGAAGGCTTCGATGCGATCTTTGAGAACCCCCTGTTTGCCGGGGCCGACACCAGCTACTGGATTCGCCAGGGGCTTCCGTTGGCCGGTGGCGGCCGCGTGGCCCTGTCCGGGCGCAACGGCGTGCTCAACAGCCTGCGTAGCTCCAAGGAGCTGGGCCAGTCCAACTTTACCAACCCAGGCACCATGCTGCTGGGGCTGGGCACGGACCTGGACCTGACGCCCGAGCTGCGCCTGTCGTTCAACTTCAACCAGCTCTGGTTTGAAGACACGGCCGTGCTGGAAGCAGCCCGCAACCAGGCCGACATCGACAAGCACATTGGTCTGGACGCCTCCATGGCCGTGATCTGGCGGCCGTTCATGAGCCAGAACGTTGTCCTGCGCCTGTCCTACGCCCAGCTATTGCCGGGCCAGGGCTACAAAGACCTCTATCACGATAGTTCCGCACCGTACTCGGTGTTGGCGAACGCGATTTTGACGTATTAAGGGATCGGTCATGTTTAATTTTGGAAGGTACTTTTCAACCAATAGCGCAGGCCGCTCCACCGGATCGCCTTTCCTGCCGAGGCGACTTCATGCACCGATCTCTCAAGCGGCCGTTTTTACTCCCTCTCCCTCGACGGGAGAGGGGCGGGGAGAGGGTGAAAGCATGCGTACGCAGGGTTTTAAGCGGCTGCGCCGCTTCCCCCTCTCCCTGAGGCGGGCCCCCCTAACCCTCTCCCGCGAGGATAATCTGTGCACACATCTTTCAAGAAGCTGCTTTTACTCCCTCTCCCTTGAGGGGAGAGGGTTGGGGAGAGGGTGGAGCATGCATACTCCGGTGTTTAAGCGGCTTCGCCGCCCCCCTCTCCCTAGCCCTCTCCCGCGAGGGGAGAGGGAATTACTTTCTCCTGGACCTGAAAGATATATGCACAGATTAGCCCGCGAGGGGAGCGGGAATAGCTTATGGGCGCTGCTCGCATTCATGGTGATCCTTGCTGGCAACACCCCCGCCTGGGCCTCCAGCACCCTCGGCAAGCCCCAGGAAATCAACCACCCAGTCTACCCACCGGCCCCGGCCGGCCAGACCCAGGCTGAAGTGGACGCCAAAAGCGTCGGCTGCATGAGCTGCCACACCACTACCGACGAGCCCAGCATGCACGCCAGCCCCGGTGTCAAACTGGGCTGTACCGACTGTCACGGTGGTGACGCCAGCGCGGAGCGCAAGGCATCGTTTGCCGAGCGCGGCAGTGATTACATGGACGTGATGTTCAAGGCCCACGTCCAGCCAACCTACCCGGACGCCTGGAACTTTCCCAAGAGCGCCAACCCGGAGCGCACCTACACGCTGCTGAACAAGGAAAGCCCCGAGTTCACCCGCTTTATCAACCCCTCCGACTATCGGGTGGTGGAAGAAGCCTGTGGCTCCTGCCATATGCCGGTGATCGAGGCGGCCCGCCTGAGCCTGATGTCCACCAGTGCCATGCTGTGGGGCGGGGCGGCGTACAACAACGGCATTCTGCCCCTGAAAAATTACATCCTGGGTGAGGCCTACACCCGCGATGGCGAGCCCGCGATGCTGAAAAACCCGGTGGAGCCGACGGATGAGATGAAGGCCCGGGGCATTCTGCCGGCGCTGTATCCCATGCCCGCTTGGGAGACGGTCAAACCCGGGGATATCTTCCGGGTGTTTGAACGTGGTGGTCGCAACATTTCCCACCTGTTCCCGGAAACCGCCACGCCCAACATCGCCGGTAACATCCAGCGCCTGGAAGAACCGGGCCGGCCCGACATCAAGCAATCCAACCGGGGCCCCGGCACGGGTTCGCGCATTTCGGTGCCGCTGATCAACATCCACAAGACCCGTCTGAACGATCCGAATATGTGGTTCATGGGCACCAATGACCAACCGGGCGATTACCGCCACTCAGGCTGCGCCAGCTGTCACGTGGTCTACGCCAACGACCGCGATGCGCGCCACTCCGGCCCCTACGCTAAGTTTGGTCATCGTGGCATGACCCAGACCAGCGATCCCACCATTCCCCAGGGCGAGGAAGGGCATCCGCTCAAGCACAGCTTTACCCGCAGCATCCCAACCAGCCAGTGCATGATCTGCCACATGCACCAGCCCAACATGTTCATGAACAGCTTCCTGGGCTACACCATGTGGGACTACGAGTCCGACGCGCCGTCCATGTGGCCCAAGCAGCAGAAGTACCCGACCGATGCCGAGGCTCGCGAGATCCTGGATCGGAACCCGGAAGGCGCCGCCATTCGCGGCAACTGGGGCGACAAGGAGATGCTGCGCAAGGTCGCCGACATGAACCCGGAGCTGAAGGACACCCAGTTCGCCGACTACCACGGCCACGGCTGGAACTTCCGCGCCATCTTCAAGCGCGACCGCAAGGGCAACCTGCTGGATGCAGGGGGCCAGAAAGTCGCCGACGACGATCCCGAGAAGTTCAAGAAGGCCGTGCACATGTCCTCCATTCACGTGGATGTGGGCATGCACTGCGTTGACTGCCACTTCAGCCAGGACAGCCACGGCAATGGCCATATTCAGGGTGAAGTGGCCGCCGCGGTGGAAATCGACTGCGTGGATTGCCACGGCTCCTCCAAGAAGTACCCGAACCTCTTCACCTCCGGCCCGGCGGCTTTGGACGGCGGTCAGGACCTGAGCCTGATCCGTAACCCGGATGGCCAGAAGCGCTTTGAGTGGGTGGATGGCAAGCTGATTCAGCGCTCCCTCGTGACCCCGGGTCTGGAGTGGGAAGTCTCGCTGGTGAAAGACAGCGTCAATCCCAATCACCCCCAGTTCAACGAGAAGGCGGCGCGCTCCAAGCTTATGAGCAAGGACACGAGCACCGAGAAGTGGGGACCGGACATTCCGGCCGCCGAGCTGGCCCATAACGACGAAGAGCTTGAGTGCTACAGCTGCCATACCTCCTGGACCACCAGCTGTGGCGGCTGCCATTTGCCGATTGAGGCCAACTGGAAAACCGAACGTCACCACTACGAAGGCGGCGAGACCCGCAACTACGCCACCTATAATCCCCAGGTGGCGCGCGATGAGATCTTCATCCTCGGCAAGCGCGAGCCGTCCAGTGGTGCCCGTGTGGCGCCGGTGCGCTCCACCTCGGCGTTGGTGCTGTCGTCCACCAACGCCAACCGGGAGAAGATCTATATCCAGCAACCGCCCATCGCGGTCAGTGGGTACAGCTCCCAGGCGTTCAACCCCCATTACCCGCACACGGAGCGCAAGACCGAGACCAAGATGTGCTCGGACTGCCACTTATCCGAAGCCAACGACAACAACGCCATCATGGCCCAGACCCTGGGACATGGAACCCAGTTCATCGACTTCATCGGCTACAACGCCTGGGTCGGCACCGAAAACAGCGTGACGGCGGTGCAGGTTACCGAGTGGGATGAACCCCAGGCGGTCATCGGCAGCTATCTGCAGCGCTATGCCTATCCGGACTGGTATCAGCAGCACCTGGACCGCGACCGCAAACTGCCCACCGGCCACGAACACGCCAGTGGCCCGGCCAGTTGTGTGCAGTTGCGCGGAGAGTATCTGTACGTGGCGGAAGGCAAGAATGGCTTCCGCGCCTATGACGTGGCGAATATTGCCAACAAGGGTGTGTCCCAGAAGATCATCAGCGCGCCGTTCAGCCCGCTCGGCCAGGACGCCAGAGTGAAGAGCGCGGACGCCAGCTGCGTGGTGTTGGCCACCACTCAGCCGGTGCAGCCATCGCGCAACCAGGGCGAGCTGATGCGGGTGACCAACCAGGAACAGCCCATGCACCCGGTCTACACCTATGCGTTCATTACCGACCGCGAGGAAGGTCTGATCCTGGTGGACATCGACACCCTGCATGACGGCGAGCCGCGCAACAACAACCTGGAACGCGCGCTGACCTGGAACCCCGACGGCGTGCTGAACGGTGCTCGTTACATGGAGATGGGCGGCTATTACGGCTACATCCTCACCGACAAGGCCCTGGTGGTGGTGAACCTGGACAACCCCCTGGCGCCCAAGGTGGCGAGTCAGATCCCGCTCAACGATCCCCGTGGCCTGGACCAGCAGTTCCGTTATCTGTTCGTAACCGATGCCGAGGGTCTCAAGGCCATCGACATCACCCATCCCGAGCAGGCGCGGCTGGTTCCCAACAACAGCATTGCGCTTGAGAACGCGCAGCGGGTGTTTGTCTCCCGGACCTACGCCTATGTGGCGGCGGGCACCGATGGCCTGGTGATTGTGGACATCGAGAAGCCCGAGCAGATGAAGGAGTACCAGCGCTTCAGCGCCGGTGGCGCCATCAAGGACGCTCGCGATGTCGTGGTGGCCACCACCAATGCCTCGCTGTTTGCCTATGTGGCGGACGGGCAGGGCGGACTCAAGGTGATTCAGCTCACCGCGCCCGACACTCAGCCCAAGTTCTACGGCTTCAGCCCCGAACCCAAGCCCCAGTTGATCGCCCACTATGCCACCAGCGCACCGGCGCTCAGCCTGTCGCAAGGCCTGGAGCGGGATCGGGCAGTGGACGAGACCGGTGGCCAGGTGGCGGTGTTCGGCCGGCTGGGCTCGCGCCCCTTCAACCTGGAAGAACAGATCCGGATGTACCTCAATAAGGAAGGTAAGCCATGGTTCGTGCGGGATTAATTCTCTCAGCGCTGGTGTTCAATCTGCTGGCATTCAGCGGCCTGGCGCGGGCTGAAATCCCGCCGTTGCCCCAGAACGCCGACGCGACTCATCTGGGTGTGGCGAGCTGTGCCTCGTCCGTCTGTCACGGCGCCATTAACCCCAAGGAGGAGGGCAACGTACTGCAGAACGAGTATCGCACCTGGTCCCAATACGACCGCCATGCGCGGGCCTACAAGACCCTGTTGAGCGATGCGTCCAAGGCGATGGCGAAGAAGCTCGGCCTGGAAGCCGCCCATACCGCCAAGGTGTGTCTCGACTGCCATACGGACAACGTGGCCGCCGGCAAGCGTGGCACCCGCTTCCAGCTGAGTGACGGCATCGGCTGCGAAGGGTGCCATGGCGGCGCGGAGAAGTGGATCAAATCCCACACCGAACCCAGCACCACCCATGCCCAGAATGTCGCCGCCGGGCTCTATCCCACGGAAGATCCCCATGCCCGGGCCGAACTCTGTTTGTCCTGCCATTTGGGTACCAGCGAGAAACTGGCCAGCCACGACATCATGGGCGCCGGCCATCCACGCCTGTCGTTCGAGCTGGACACCTTTACCGTGCTGCAGCCCGAGCACTACAAGCTCGATGACGATTACCGCAAGCGCAAAGGCCCCGTCACACCGCCCCAGGTGTGGCTCGCCGGCCAGTTGCGCACCGCGCAACAGACCCTGGAGCTGCTGGCATCGGGACGCTTTCACGACGGCGGCATGTTCCCCGAAATCAGTTTTTACGACTGCCATGCCTGCCACCATCCAATGAACCAACTGCGCTGGCAGCCTGGTGATGGCTTGAAACCGGGTGCCTTACGGTTGAACGACGCCAGCCTGCAACTGACGGCGATCGTCCTGGGTGTGCTGGCGCCGGACCATTCCGCTCCCTGGCGTGATGCCATGATCGCCCTCCAGCGTGCCGGCCAGAAGAGCCCGGCGGCAGTTGGCCAGCAGGCGCAAGCCATGAACCAGCAGCTCACGCCCTGGATGAAGTTAACCGAGCAGCCCTTGTCACGGGTCCAGCAGGCTGGTTTGGCCAAGGCGCTGCTGCGCGAAGGCGCCCGCGGCACCCTGCGGGATTACACCAGTGCCGAGCAGATGGTGATGGGCGTGGCGCTGATGATCACCAGCCTGGGCCTGGAAAAGGCCATGAACAAGAGTCTGGACACGCTCTACAACGCGCTGGAAGATGAGCATCGTTTCGACCCCGCCCGCCTCAGCAAGATGGCCGGTCAAGTACAAGCCGAACTGGAACGTCGCCTATGAGCCAAGCTCCGAAGGAACAGGAAGTGACCCGTCGCGCGGTAGCCCGCACCAATGCGGGCCGCGTGCGCAGCCAGAATCAGGACTCATTCCGGCTGGACGATGCCGCCGGTCTCTGGATCGTTGCCGACGGCATGGGTGGTAACCGGGGCGGTGAGATCGCCAGCCTCCTGGCCTGCGACCGCATCCATGAAGAGGTTGCCAAGGGCGAAGGGCTGGACGCGGCGATTCGCGCCACTCACGCCGAGCTGCTGCATTACAGCAAGGAGCATCCCGACGTGCAGGGGCTGGGCACCACCCTGGTGGTGGTGCAGGAACTGCCCAAGAAGCAGAGCTATCGCCTGTACTGGGTGGGAGACAGCCGCATCTATTTGTGGCGCGCCAATCAGCTGACCCAGCTGAGCGAAGACCATGGCGTGGTACAGCGCCTCGTCAACGACGGTAAACTTACCGCGGCCCAGGCTCGTGTGCACCCGCAACGCCACGTCATCACCTCCTGTTTGGGTGGTGATTTGCCCACGGAACTGGAAGTGGGAGCCCGGGTGGAAACCTGGCGCCAGGGCGACCGTCTGCTGCTATGCAGCGATGGCCTGACCGACGAACTGGAGGACTCCAGGCTCAATGCTATTCTTTGTCAGTATCCAGATGACGCCGCCTGTGCCGACACCCTGATGAAGGCCGCGCTGGATGCGGGCGGTCGCGATAACATCAGTATCGTGCTGATCAGCGCGCCGGAAGACGCCAAGCCTCCGGCCGGACGTCTCCACAATCTCCTCAGCCTCGTGGGCTTTGGCTTTGTTGGCGCGGGCGTGGCGCTCGGCCTCATTCTGCTCATGAAATACCTGAAACCCTGATTTCGGAAGGACTGCACCATGGTTGATACGAACACCACCCAAATGCGCGCTACTCCCAGCGAAATTCGGCTGATCGCGCCCGACGGCACCGTCCAAGTGATCGACCGGCCCATGGTCGCGGGTCGCAGCGCCGAGTCGGATCTGGTGGTCAAGGCTGACTTCGCCTCCCGCCGCCACGCCCAGCTCACCCCAACCGAGGGTGGTCTTCAGGTGGCGGACCAGGGTTCCTCCAACGGCACCTACCACAACGGCGAGCGCAAAGAGAGCTTCACCGCCCGCCACGGCGACACCATCGACTTCGACACCGCCCGCTACCGGGTGGAAATCATCGTCGCCGGCGCCAGCGCACCTGCCGTTGACCCGGATATGACGCGCCTCAACATCAGCCCCGCACCAGCCGTTGCTCCAGCACAGCAACCTGAACCGGCACCTCAACCCGAACCCGTTGCAAAACCAGCCGCGCAACCGGGGCCTGCCGCCCCAGCCGCTCCCCAGGCCGAACGCGCCTGGTGGGAAACCTCCAGCGAAGGCCCGGACCGCACCCAGCTGATCCAGCCCGGTAGCGCCATGAGCGCCGAGATGACCCAATTGCTCAGCATTGGCGAGACTGACAAGCCCCGCCTGGTGGGCAAGAGCGGCGCCTACGCCAGCAAGTTCTTCGACCTGAACGACGCCAAGACGGTGATCGGCCGCGATGCTCAGTGCGATATCGTGCTGGATGACGCCGGTATCTCCACCAAGCACGCGCAGCTGCTCAACGACGGCGGCGCCTGGAAGCTGGTGAACCTGCTGGCCTCCAACGGCACCTTTGTGAATGGCGAGCGGATTCAGACCGCGTATCTCAACAGCGGCGATGAAATCAGATTTGGTGCCTTGCCGTTTATGTTCCAGCTACCGGAAGGGCAGGTGCAGAAAGTGGCGCAACCCGCGGCTGGCAACGCGGCTGTGGTAACGGAATCTGGCGCAGGGAAGAAGGGCTTGATTGCCGTGGTTGTTGGGTTTGTGGTGGTGTTGGGCGTTGCAGCCTGGATGTTGTTGTAGCTTGCCTTGGCAACACCTGCATCAAGGATGATGACAGTGGCCTGGGATATGGCGTCGGCATTCGGGCTTGGGCCGTTCCTGGCCAATTTGAGATGAATGCGTCCTACTCCAACTCGACCATGGAAGACGCGGAGCGCACTATCAGTATTGGTGCTGCATTGTGGTTCCAAGAACACCATAGCGTGCGGCTCGCTTTTCAGGATCAGAGCGAGATCTCTTTGGTGAGTTTGGGGTACCGGTACTCTTGGTAGTTGGCATTTAACTCTGGCAATTTGCTGCTAGTCGATGGACACCCATTTGGGGACATCTGAGGTGGGTATTAACGCCGATTTAAGGACGGATGGAATATCCCCAAATTGACGATCGGAATCTCAAAAGTCAGGGATCACAAGAGGCTCCATGCTTAGCTGGCTCATCGCATCACTACACCTCATCGCCCTAGGCATTGGCCTCGGCGCAATCACAGTTCGCGCATTAGCACTGCGAGGCAATCTGCAGGCGGAGCAATTACCGCGCGTCTTTTTGGCGGACACACTTTGGGGCATCGCCGCACTCCTGTGGATTTCCACTGGCCTCTGGCGAGCCATTGGTGGCTTGGAGAAGGGCGCGACCTATTATCTGGAGAACCACGCATTTCATGCCAAGATGGGGCTTTTGGTGCTCATTCTTCTGCTTGAACTCTGGCCCATGATCACCTTGATCCGCTGGCGCATCGCCCGGATGCAAGGGCGGATGATCGATCTAGCGCCAGCGGCGGCGATGGCTCGGATCAGTGTGGTGCAGGTAGTACTTGTCGTCGGGATGGTGTTTGCGGCGACAGCGATGGCTCGTGGATTGGGTTCCTGAACGGCTGCTACCAACCTTTTAGGTGAATGTGAAAGCACGACAGTGATCAGTGATTGGCCGGGCCGGGCTATGGCAGCAATCGAGTAGCGCTGTATACGCTCATGCACGAAGACGAGGTGAAGGACTTGGCGCAACGGTTTCCTGCAGGTGCTAGCGTTGCGGCTTATTACAAACCCGATAGCCCTTCGGAAGCGGTTCTTGTGACGGGTGGCCGAGAGAACAAGAAATATAGCGAGGTCATTTTAGCTGGCATGGCTGTGCTCCTGGGTGGAGCACTTCTGGTATACGAGGTTTATGGCGGGTGGGCCGCATCCTGATGGTGGCCCAAGCCAAGCCAAGCCAAGCCAGGCCGCGCTGCCTGAGTAAATCATCTCCGGGGCTCGATGGGTCGCCGCCAAAAAGAGACATGCTTCAAATAATGTAACATTGAATGATGTAACAGTTGACGGTGTAGGATTGCTTTCGTAAGATTTCCCTACACTTCGTCAAGCAAGGGTTGCCCCCATGACTATTCAGGTTGATCCAATCCGTCGCAATTTCAAATTTCATCTGCCGGCTGATAAAGCTACTACCTGGAATCCGGCGGGGTTACACATCACCCAGTTCTATAACTCCCTGTCTATCTTCTTTCCGGCGGGCGAGCGCTTCTTCATTCAGAGCGTGCGCAACTATCGCTCCCAGATTACCGATCCACACCTGAAAGAGCAGATCTCCGCGTTCATCGGGCAGGAAGGTTTTCATACCCGGTAGCATGAGGAATACAACGACGCACTGATCGAGGCGGGCATGCCGATTGAGCCCATGGATCGTGTCGTGGTTAAAGTGCTGAAGACAGTGCAAAAATTGCCGAACTCCCTGCAGTTGGCAGTCACCGTGGCGCTGGAGCATCTGACCGCGATCCTGGGCGACACCCTGCTG
>CAYXVO010000058.1:0-10748 GCA_964467875.1 uncultured Pseudomonadales bacterium
TCTTTATCAAACTACGTTTTTGAGTGATAAGACTCATTACTTTCTAAAGTCATGGAAATCTTAGTTGGACATTTTTTTGCTAGTGCCAGCAAAATACCAAATGGAAGCCAGGTAACGACCCACCAGGCGTCCTTCTTCTCAAAGAGCGACCCTACATCGGAGATCATAGCCGTGGCGCTGAACGCCAAGAGCCCTAACCCTAGCTTCGCAAGCCGATGCTGGCGCAAGCGCCACCCCTTTCTCGCCAATACACCTAAGAGCATAACAAAAAGTAGGATCCCAAAAACCCCCAATTCGAACCATACCTGCAAGTAAAGGCTATGCGCGTGGTGCAAAGTCGCTACATTGTATATCGTATACAAGTAGTCACGCCCAGCACCGCTGCCAAATAACCAGAACTGATCAAGGTTCCTTAACCAGTCTTTCCATATCAACTCACGCCCACTCAGGCCGCGCTGTTGTAGATGCAGTAATTCCGGCATGAACATCAGCGCCGACAATGCCAGCAAAAGCAAGATCAAACAAAACGTTTTCTTCGACCTCCTATTCGGCGTCAGTGCCAATATCATCAACAGCCCAACGGCTGTTGAAAACCAGGCACTTCTCGAAAACGTAAGTAGAACGTAGGCCATAACTAGAAACAATGCCGCCACCAAAAATACCAATAGCTTGCGAGAGCTCCGATTATTGATATATAAATAAAAACCTATAACCATAGGAACACTGTAATAAAGACCCGAAATTACTGGATTCTTTAAATTACCGAATCCCTTATAACCAACCTCAAAGAGCCGATTAGCATGCAGGGAAGCGTAGTCGAACGGCCTCTCCAGGATCAAAAATTGGTAAATTAAGGTCCAAGCCGCAAAGACGGCAGCGCCAAACACGATCGCATACAGCAAAACATGAAAAACTCGCTCATCTTGCATTGCCTTGGCAATGGCAAAGACATAAAGAGAAATCAGAATAACTATCTTCAGCCAGTGCCACGCCTCACCGCTGGAACCTGGATTGAAAACCCCCTGCATTAAGGTAAAGCCTAGAAAGCCACAAAAAACCAACCGCTCCGGCTCCATCCAGAAACGCGGGCAGAGCCTTTCCTTGAGCACTAGGACGAGGCTTGGAAGGAATAGCAACATGTATGTTTGGAAAGCATGACGCCCTCCACTATTGTTGAATAGCTCGCCCACTACATGCACAAACAGACCAAAACTCAGAACGTACACCCAATATTCAGGCGTAGTCTGGTTTCTTGCGTACGGCTTTATAAACTGCATCTTTTCATTTCAACGCAAGACTTGAATAGACATGCGCTGCTCCCTCATATTTCACAGACTGGTAGTAAATCTGGAGATGATCCCGGCATTCATGGATGCTCATCCGCCAAAGCAGATCATGCTCTTGATTCTAGAGGCAATTTAGTAAGTCGGACGCCAGCTTCTCTTCTCTCACTTTTCAAAGTATTCCTGAACGGCCTTGACGGCAAAATCATTATTGCAGACCGGCACCCCCCAGCGACCTAACGTCTGTATCTTAAGCTTGCTCAACTGCTTTCTGAACCCTCTGTTATTAAGCTTGTTGGTACTCGAAAGAGCATATTCGTGCTCAAAAAACAGGAGTTCCTGATTGGCTCCCGGGCAGGTCAGAACCGCACTTCCCGAATTCTCCAGAAGCTTGCTAATCCAGACATCATCTGTTTTTGGGCAAACCTGCAAAAAATCCGTGTTACTCACATACTCTGTCGCAATGTGTGATTTTTTAAGCACGACACCACCAACACCCGTGATCAGAAAGTTGCGGTTCAACACTTTTTCCTGCCTGATCAGGGGCAACAACATGTAAGTTTTTTTCCCCCCCAGAACACCGTCAGTCATTTCGCGGACCCGGCTTGCAACCACGTAAGTGCCGCCATGAGCAAGAAACTTATTGATTAGTTTTTCCAGCCATAAGCTCTTATAGATCGTGTCATCGTCGGCATACACCAAAACGGTTTCGTCGTCCGCGCACTGCAAAGCCGGAAACAGCTTTCTGTAAGGTCCCGTATTGGGCGTCCAGCGAAACTCGATAGCACGGTTGATTTTCCTCAGTTCATTCGCCCAGGCCGGTTCCTGCTGTATCCCTTCGTCAATCAGATAAGGCTCTCTGGAGACCCAAACGATGATTCTGGAAGGCCGCAAGGTCTGATTCAGAAAAGACCAGATCGTCTGAGCACACAGGTGAAGCCGGTTATTGGTGGTCGTGATATTGATTTCAATATTCGTCATGAGGAAGGGTCGGACCGAAAAATGTGTCCATCATTGTAGTCGTTAATGGTCATTGGCTGTAGCGTGAAGGCGGTTTTGATCACAAGGAGGCCAGGGCCATCTCGATGGCTGGCGAAGCCACGGCAACGCTCATCCGCCTAACCGCTCCGTACACCTGATCCACGACAATATTCTGTAAACAATCACTGACTTCCGAATTCCCACACCCGTGCTGAAAGCAGGGCTGGCAACTGCGTCGGCTGCTCACGATTTCATAATGCCTGGCCCAGGGCCGCCAGATGGCTTGGCTACTGGGACCAAACAAAGCAACCACGGGCGTATCCAAGGCTGCCGCCAAATGCATGGGCATGGAGTCGACACCAACGAAACAGGCGGCCCCCTGAATGACGGCTCCCAATTGCTTCAGTGTCAGCTTCCCGCTCAAGTCCACGGGGGCCTGTGTCACGCGGGTCTGAATGGCCGCAATCAGGTGGCGTTCCGCCCTGCTCGCCGCGCCCGTCAATACCAAGGTATAACCGGCATGCCTCAAGCGCTCGATCAGGGCCGCGTACTTGTCGATCTCCCAGCATTTATAGCCCCAGCGCGAGGCTGGATGCAGCACCACATAGAGCCCCGTCACCCCTGCTTGCCGCAACAGCGCCTGGGCGTGAGTTACATCGGCATCAGCCATGACAAACGACAGTGAGCGCTCGTCTAACTGGGGAGTGAGACCGACCCGACGCAGGGCGTCCAGGTGAAACTCCACCTTGTGGCGCTGCGGGGTTTGCGGATAGATATGGGAAAAGCTCTGCTTCCAGAACCAACTCTGACGCCGCCCATAATCCGCAACCACGGCGTAAGGAATACCCAGAGCCTGCTTGAGCAAGGCGCCGCGCCACTGCTCGGTCAACAGGATCAGCAAGTCATAGCGTCGCGCGCGCAGACTCCGTAACAGAGCCCACTCCTGCGCGATCTGATAGCCCAGCCCGCGCCGCTTCCAGTTACGGTCAACCGTATGCAACTGGCTAATGGCGGGATGCAAGCTTAGCATCTCCTCCGTTTCTTGGTACACCAACGCATCCAACTCCAGATGCGGATGGTGGTTCTTGAGCACACTAAACAGGGGCGAGGTCAAAAGCACATCACCGTGGTGGCGCAGCTTGACCACGAGCACCCGGTGCAGCTTGGTAAAATCAATGGCATCTTTCAGCATGACGGGAGTTCCGCTCTGGTCAATGGACAGTGCCGACGAATTCAAGAATGCGCTGCGCCCGCGTCCGCCACAGCAGTTCCCTGCCGCGCGTCCAACTGGCCTGACTGCGGGATTGGTAATGCCGAGAATCGGCAAGCAGGGCCAGGCACTCCGCCACAAACTGGTCTGCAGCATTATACTGACACAGCTCTCCCGCATCCCGCGCGAGCTCTCGTACACTCGGTAAGTCACTGCCCACGATCGGTAATCCGTGAGCCAGACAATCGAGCACCTTCACCGGACAGGTCAGGTAGCGGCTATAGAAGGTATCCTGCAGCGGCACCAGTCCCACACTGGTCTCCCGCGCCAAATAGGCATGCAGTTCCGCGGGCGCCCGGAAGGCTTCGAATCGCAGCACGTCCGTTAGCCCTGCAGCATGAGCCCTGGCTCGTAGAGCGCTCACCTGAGCTTCGTCACCACCCAGACACTGTAGCTGCACATTATGACCTTTTAGCTGCTGCGCAATTTCGAAGATCAGCGAAAGCCCCTTGTACTCATGCAGGTGCCCGATATAGATCAGGCGTCTCGCTAAGCGGCGGTATTCCAGATCGGAAGACTCACTGTTCTCCAACGTGCCGAGCGGGAGCACCACCATGGGTACCGAGGGAAAATGCTGCTGATAAAGGGCGCGTTGTGCTTCCGTGAGGCATATCAGACCATCCGTGCGGGGAATCAGCCAGCGTTCGGCCCACTGCCGACGTCTTACCGACCAGCCCGCTTTGGGCAAGTGACGGGTGGTCAGGTAATAGTCGTGGACTTCGTGTAGCACCTTGAGGCGGGCAAAGCGCTTTTTCAGCCGGGCCAACGACGCCAGCACTCCCACCTCGCGCGTCAGCACCAAAACCGGCTCATCCGACTCAAGATAATCGCGAATCCGCGCCAGGGCGGCCTGATAGACACTCCGCCGGCCGCCGGAGATCCCGTCGACACGGTGAATGGTCAGGCAAGGATGATTCTCAAGTGCGTAATAATCCGCCAGATCCAGCACCGTATCGGACGGCTCCCCTGCCGCCACGAAGAAGTCCGTTGGAATCTCGTTCCAGGCAAACGACAGTGCGTTCAACAGCCCCATATAGACAATGGGTCCCGGCTTTTTCCAGGGGCTCTTGTTGATCCAGACAACCCGCATCATCCTTCGCTCTTCCTTTACGCTGAGCCGTTGAGGTCACTCGCTCCATGGGTGCCGTTTTTGACCTCGTCCTTCTCTACGACCTCATCCTTATCTGCGACCTGACGCGCCGCGGCCGCCACCCGCTCGGCCGTCAGTTCCGCCAAACAGGGTGGAAACGCCAGTGCTGCCGCCTGCTCCCGTGCCGACAGCTTACAGCTCTTGCTGAGACAGGGAGCGCATGGCAGTGTCGATGCCAGCACCCGTTGCTGACGTCCGTAACTACCAGTGAGTTCCGGATTGGTAGGGCCATACAGCGCCACGCTGGGCGCGGCCACCGCCGCCGCCAAATGACCGAGACCGGTATCGACGGCGATAACTCGCGCCGCCCGACTCAGGACCGCCGCCATCTCGAACAAAGTCATCCGAGGCAACACCCGAACACCTGGCAGATCTGCCGCGATACGTTCCGCTCGGAGACGTTCCGGCTCATTACCCCAAGGTAGCAGCACGCGCAGTCCGTCACGAACGTGCGCCTCGGCCAGCTGACGCCAGTAACTCTCGGGCCAATGCTTGGTTTCCCAGGTGGTGCCGTGGCAGAACACGACATATGCCTCACTGGGGACCTCGACCGCCGGTAAGCGACTCACGTCGATCCCATAGTCACCCACGGTCGTCGGCCGGGGATAATCCAACGCCAGGGCAAACAGCGCCCGAATGCGCTCCACCGCATGCTGTTGGCGCGCCACCGTATAGCCATGCTGATAAAACCGGCTGGCGAGGGGCTCGCGAATGGAGGCTCGATCATAACCGGCGCTGGGTGCCGGATTGAGGCGGGTCAGCACCGCGCTTTTCACCAGGCCCTGGGCATCGATGATCAGATCGTACTGGCGGCGTCCGAGGTCACGCTTGAACTCACGCCAGGCGCCTGACCGCCAGGTCTGCACCGGTTGCTTGCGCCAGCGCCGAATCGCAACCGGAATGACCTCCGCCACGGCGGGATGCCAGCGCGGAATCTCGGCAAAGGCTTCTTCCACCAGCCAGTCGAAGCGGATACCCGGTATGGCCGCCTGGGCGTCGGTCAAGGCTGGCAAGGTATGCACCACGTCGCCCAGGGAGGAGGTCTTGATCAACAGAACCCGCATGCTGTCCCTATGCCCCCAGGAGTTCATCAAGGGCGGCATTGGCCCGCTCGGGTGGCAGATCCCGCAGGCACTTCAAATGCCCTAAGGGGCACTCCCGCTGGAAACAGGGACTGCAATCCAATCCCAGCCGCAGGATACGCACCTGCTCCGCCAACGGCGGCGTGAATCCCGGCGAGGTGGAGCCGTACATGACGACCAAGGGCCGGGCCAGGGCCGCCGCCACATGCATCAGGCCGGAATCGTTACTCACCACCGCCTGCGCCAGTGCCAGCAAATCCACCGCATCGGCCAGGGATGTCTGCCCCGCCAGATTGAAGCACTGATCTCGCTGATCCTCCGGAAGCAAAGCACGAATCTGCTCGCCCACCGGATGATCCTTGGCGGACCCGAACAGCCAGACTTGCGCGCCCTGCGCAATCCGTTGCCGGGCCAGCGCCGCATAGTGATACTCCGGCCAGCGTTTTGCCTCGCCAAACTCAGCCCCCGGACAGAGTGCCAGGGCCGGTCGGTCCAGGCTGAGTCCGAGGCGCGCCAGGGCTGCCGCCTGATTGGCGGCATCGGTCTGCAGACGAGGGTTAGGCAATTTTTGCGGCACTTGTGATTCTGCCGGCAATGCCAGCGCATCAAACCTTTGCACCATCAACGGCAACGCGGCTTTATCCAATACCCGCAGATCGTTCAGAAGACCATAGCGCATCTCGCCGCGCCAACCAGTGCGCCGCGGAACCTTGGCCCACCAGGGAATCAGGGCGGATTTTAGCGAATTGGGCAGTACGATGGCCTGATCATATCCGCGCTCCCGCAACGATTTTCCCAGGCGATAGCGCTCACCCAGTCCCACCTTGCCGTGCCCCACGGGCATATCCAGCATGCCGGAGACTTCCGGCATGCGCGCAACAATGGGCCGACTCCAGGCGGGGGCCAGCACGTCAATCTCGGCCCGGGGGTCCTGCTGCTTGAGCAGCATGAACAGGGATTGGGCCATCACCATGTCACCGACCCAGGAGGGTCCGACGATGAGGTATTTCAACCAGGTTTCTCCAGCACATTGCCAAGGGCAGTTCAGATTAGTGTAGGAAGACCGGGCGTTATACCGGCCCGGAAACGAAAAAGGCCAGGACCGGATTACCAGTACTGGCCTTCATGCCGCTTTTAACCAGGAGTTTGCCTGCCGGCAAACATCAGGCAACCGGCGTCAGCCACTCCAGATTACGGTCACGACGACCCTTGACGCTGTCGAAGTACATCGTCTGCAATTTCTCGGTCAGCGGACCGCGTTTGCCGCTGCCGATTTCCCGTCCGTCCAGTTCACGGATCGGCAGAACTTCCGCCGCCGTACCGGTGAAGAAGGCTTCATCGGCCACATAGACTTCGTCGCGCGTAATGCGTTTTTCCTCAACGCGCAGTCCCAGCTCCGCCGCCAGCGTGAAGATGGTCCGGCGCGTAATGCCGTCCAGGCAGGCAGTCAGTTCGGGTGTATACAGAACACCGTCACGCACGATGAAAATGTTTTCACCACTGCCCTCGGCCACATAGCCTTCCGGATCCAGCAGCAACGCTTCTTCACAGCCACTGCGCAAGGCTTCGTTCAACGCCAGCATGGAGTTGATGTAGTGACCGTTAGCCTTGGCCTTGGTCATGCTGATGTTGACATGATGCCGGGTGAAGGATGAAGTACGGACCTTGATTCCCAGCTCCTTGGCTTCCGGTGACATGTAGGACGGCCAGGACCAGGCGGCGACGATAACGTGAACCTTCAGGTTCTCGGCGCGCAGGCCCATGCCTTCGGAACCGAAGAAAATCATCGGACGCAGATAGGCTTCCTTCAGATTGTTCTCGCGCACCGCGGCCCGCTGGGCCTCATTGATCTCCTCCTTGGAGAACGGCAATTTCATCTGCAAAATGTGGGCAGAACGAAACAGACGGTCGGTGTGTTCCTGCAATTTAAAAATACAGGTGCCCCGATCAGTCTCATAGGCCCGCACGCCCTCGAAGGCGCCCATGCCGTAATGCAACGTATGGGTCAGGACATGGACCCGGGCATCGCGCCAGGGAACCAGTTCGCCATCGAACCAGATCAGGCCATCACGATCAGCCATCGACATAATCAGGTGCTCCTCGAAACGGAAAAAACGCTAGTTTAACATCAAAATTGTTTGGACCGAACGCCATCTTTATAGGGGAAAGGCGAAAGACTATGCCAGCAGAACGCCCGGCGCCTGTTCCATGAACCGGGCCCAGTAGTCCAGCACCCGGCGGCGCTCCTCGACGAACTCATCGGCCGCCACGTCGGCGGGGAGATTTTGCAACGTCAGGATATGCAAACGAGAGCGGTACGCCTTGTAGATCTGGGTCAGATCCTCGGCGATGGCCGGCGCCATCACGCCCGCCACACCGAACTCTTCCAGGATCCGGATATTGTCCGGCCAGATCATGAGTCGTTCGTGCTCATGGGCCCAGCCCAGAACACCATACTGCACCATAAACTCGATGTCGACGATACCACCTGCGTCCTGCTTAAGACAGAAGCGTGCATCGGCAGGCGAGCTGGCAAGGCTGTCTCGCATCCGCTCCCGCATCTCCCGCACCTCCTTCTGCAGTAGGCAGCGGTCCCGGTCACGCCCCAGAATCTGGCGCCGGATCGTCTCGAATGCCGCGCCCACGCGAGGGCAACCGGCCACCATCCGCGCCCGCACCAGGGCCTGGTGCTCCCAAGTCCAGGCATCCTGCGCCTGGTATTGTTCGAACGCCTTGAGCGATGACACCAGCAAGCCGGAATTACCTGATGGGCGCAGGCGCAAGTCCGCCTCATACAATTGCCCGGAGGTCGTCTGGGTGGTCAGCAGGTGCACGATCCGTTGCCCCAGGCGCGCAAAAAAGACGGCGCCGTCCACCGGACGCTCACCATCGGTCGGCAGGTTGTCCGCCGCCCCATGAATAAATACCAGATCCAGATCCGAACTGTGCCCCAGCTCCAGGCCGCCCAGCTTGCCGTACCCGATAATCACGAAATCCGGATCGCAAGGCTCACCGGAGACACGCTGCGGCCGGCCATGTTTGGCAACCATCGCCTCCCACGCCAGATCCAGTACACGCTCGAGGAGAGTCTCGGCGAGCCAGGTCAGTGAGTCGCTGACTTTCATGATGGGCAGGGTGCCCCGCATTTCCGATGCCGCTACTCGTAGCACATTGGCCTTCTTGAAGTGGCGCAGGGCATCCATCTGCTGTTCCAGGTCGTCCTGGGGGACCCGCAGCATCTGCTGGCGCAGCTCGTCTTTCAGGTCCTGCAGCGACAAGGGCCGATACAGGCTTTCCGTGTGCAGCAGCTCATCCAGCAGCAGCGGAGTCTGGGTTAGTTGCTCGGCGATCCAGGGGCTCTCCGCACAAAGCCGGATCAACTCATAAAAAGCACCGGGGTTTTCCAGGAGCAGCACGAGATAGGCGGTGCGGCGCGCCACGGATTCAACCAGCCCCAACAGGCGCTGCAGGGTTTCCACGTCACCGTTATGCTTGGCCACCCGCTTCAGCAGCACTGGCATGAACTGGTCCAGGCGTTCACGCCCCTGGCTTTGCAGCATCCGGATGCGTTTGCTCTCGCGCAGCTTGCGCACCAGCGCCGCCGCCGCCTCGGGCACTTCATAGCCGGTGGCGCGCAGCCAGAGCGCCTCCTCTTCCTCGTTCAAATCGCCCTTCCAGAACTCGGCCCAGCCCTCCAGTTCATCGGCCGTCGCGTTCGCTTCGGGCTGCTCCGCCGGCGCGATAACATCGACAAAATGGCCCCGGACCCGCTCGCGATGAGCGGCCAGCGCCGCCGTCAACTCCGCCCAACAGGCAAAGCCCATGGCCAGCGCCACACGTTGCTGTGCCACCTCATCGACTGGCAGCAACTGGGTCTGCTTATCTTCCAGCCCCTGAATGGCGTGCTCCAGATTCCGCAAGAAGACATAGGCCCGGCGTAGCTCGTCGACCGCCTCATCCGGCAACAACTCATCTTCTGCCAGAACGGTCAGGACCGCCTGCAGGCTCCGCTCCTGCAACTGCGCGTTACGCCCGCCCCGAATCAGCTGGAAGGCCTGCACAATGAATTCAACCTCGCGAATGCCACCCGGCCCCAGCTTGATGTCGTTTTCCAGGCCACGGCGTCGGACCTCCCGCGCAATCATCTCCTTCATGCCACGCAGTGCCTCAATGGCGCTGAAGTCAATGTAGCGCCGGTACACGAACGGGCGCAGATCCAGCATCAAGCGCTCGCCGGCCGTGCGATCACCGGCCACCACCCGCGCCTTGATCATGGCGTAGCGCTCCCAGTCCCGCCCCTGATCCTGGTAGTACTCTTCCATTGCATTGAAGCTAAGAGCGAGCGCTCCACTCTCGCCATAGGGCCGCAACCGCATGTCGACCCGGAATACGAAGCCATCGGCGGTGATCTTGTCCAGCGCCAGGATCAGGCGCTGCGCGAGACGGATAAAAAACAGCTGGTTCTCCACCGGACGCGTACCACCGCGGGTCTCCCCCTGTTCCGGAAACGTGAAAATCAGGTCAATATCCGACGATACGTTGAGCTCGTACGCGCCCAGCTTGCCCATGCCCAGCACCACCAGATGCTGGGGCGACTCATCCTCCCGCCCGTACGGTACTCCCCATTGGGCGCAGGCGCTCTGGTACAGCCAATCCAGGGCGCCATCGATACAGGCTTCCGCCAGCAATGACATATCGCGGGTGGTTGTCTCCATGGGGCACCAGCGCATCAGGTCGCGCCAGACGATACGCACCATTTCCCGCCGGCGGAACACGCGAAGCTCCCGCAATAACGACGGCTCATCCGTCACGCCTGCCAGGCGCTGCTGCAAGCTCTGACGCAATGTTTCGTCATCATAGCCGCGCCGCACATCTCCGCTGTGCCACAACTCCAACATCAACGCCGGCGACAGTTGCCAGGACTCACCTACAAAGTCGCTGCGCGCCCAGATCGCGAGAAGCGCCTCGGCAAAGTCCTCAGT
>CAYXVO010000059.1:0-10704 GCA_964467875.1 uncultured Pseudomonadales bacterium
TCATGCGGTAGCGGGCATCGGATAGCTTCTCAATTTCCAGCGCCTTGACCCGCAGCCGAAAGCCGGAGGCGAGCAGTGCGCGGACTTGCTGTCCGTCGTAGCCGTGCTGTTCAAGGGGAAGTAACTCTGGAGATGTGGACGCACCTTGCGGATTTGTTCTGTTCCCTCTGTCAGTTACCTGGGGCAACTCAAACACTTCTACGGCCATGGGGGCGTACCTATTTGATGCGATTCGTTTTATGAGACTAGTCGGGGCTGGGGAGCCCGTCAAAGACGAGGTTTTGTTCCCTCTGTGGGAAGCGCGATGTCCAGTATAACGGCTTGCAAGCAGTGCGAGAAACTGCCACCGACCTGTGGATTTCCCCCATTGCAGGGGGCGGGAGGCGGCAGTGCCGGACCCGTCGCCACAGCTTCCACGTAGCTGTGTCGGCACCGACAAGGTCGCAGGAACGGGAGATCACCGGTGAGTAAGGAGCCGCCGCCTTGTTGGTCTTTGGGGCCTTCTCTATCTTTGAGCAAGGCTGGAAAAAACGGCCATTTCTCAGCCTTTTGCAGGACGAGCTAGGTCTGCGGCTTACGCTCGCTCGGCCGTGACGGCCGATCTGCACAATGTCTTTCCTCATTCCCTAACCGGTCAGGCCGGGCGGGTCGGTTGGCTGTGTCTCAGCCAGGAGCCGGCTGTGAAAGGGGAACGATCCCCGGCACGGATAAAGGATTTCAGTTGATGCCACGATTCTCGCAATTTCGTAAGACGCTTCGGTTCATGCTCGGCCAGCAACGTCAATGCTGGCGGAGCGGCTGTCACCTGTACGTGGAACTGAGGGCCGAATGTGGCGACGATGAGACGTTTCTCGATGCGCTCGAGGCCGCGCTGGACGAAAGCCCGGCCGTGCGCTGGGCGCGCTATGTGCCTGAACTGGAACGTCTGGTGATCGCCACGGTCGATGACCAGGCCGATCAGGCGGTGCTGCGGATCGTGCGTCAAAGCGAGCAGCAGTATGATCGTCACCAGAGCCTGTTTCAGACCCATACCCGCTTTCCGGTGGAAAGTGCCGTGCTGGCCCAATCCGGGCTGGAAATGGCCGCGGATGTGGTCGGCCTGGTGCTGGGCACGGTGCTGGGCCGGACCAAGGGGCGGCGGTCACGGACCTGGACCGATTTCAACGCGCTGATCACCCTGCTGGATAATTTCCCGGAATTGCGCCGCCCGGCGGAAGCCTGGCTGGGAGAGGACAATCTCAAGCTGTTACTCAGCCTGACGGCGACCTTCAGTGAGGCCATGACCAAAGGCCGTTCCGGCGGCTTTCTGCGCCTTGCGTTGCGCCTGCAGAGCTGGAATGCGCTACGGGCGCGGCAGGCGGCCTGGTTCGAACTGGAGCCCTTGTGTCTAGAACTCTGGCGTCAGGCGCCGCCGTTGCGGGGAATGGGACGGGCGCGCATTGCTCCCATGCCCAGCGGACCCATTGAGGAATATACCCAAACCTCCGAGAAGTTCGTCATGGCCGGGTTCAGTGTGGAGCTGGCCAACACCCACGATCTGACCAATGCCACCGCGGCCTTGTTTGCCGCCGTGCCGAAGCCGGCCAACTACGGTCGCGACGCCTTTTGCATTGAGCTGGAGCGGCGCCTCGCCAAGTCTGGGGTACTGGTGCTGGAAACGTCCTGCCTGCGGGTGCTGGATCGGGTCACGCGGGTGCTGGTCGATGCCCGCCTGTTGGCGCGGACACGCTACTCGGTGGCCGCCGTGCGTCTTTTCAGTGCTGTCACCGACCTGTATGACCGCCTCGACCGCATGGTGGGGCAAAGCCTGTGCAGCGAACAGGACGGCGGATTCCAATGGCGCCTGGAGCAGCCCCAGGGGCTTGAGCGGCTGCCTCGGGGCGTGCATGACTGGTGGCAAGCGTTCGATCAGCCCGTGGACGAGCTGCGCCTGCTGTGGCGGGACGACCAGCTGATTGCCGCCGCGCTGGTCCAGGAAATCATGGACACCACCGTGGACACGGTGCTCAGCCGCATGCGACGGGCCGGAGTCATGCTCACCATCGCCGGCGACCCGAGTGAAATTCCCGCGGTCTGCCGGGTGCACCAGTGCCTGGGGCGCGACCACATCGACCAGACGGTGCGGGAATGGCAGGCCAATGGCGACGTGGTGCTGGCGGTGGGATGGGGCGCTGTGCTGGCCCAGGCCGATATTGCCGTGGGAGCCCTGTGCGACGGGCAGGGCTGGCCTCAGTTCGCCCACATGCTGACCCCTGACCCCATGGACACCCTGTGGCGCTTTGCCATTGCCCGGGATCAGGGCCGGCGCACCGCCGAGCAGAGTGTCGTGCTGTCCAAGATCGAGGCCTTCAGCGGTCTGATACTCTCCCTCAACCGGCTCGACATCGGCACGGTGCGGCGAATTCGCCAGACCGCCAATATCGCCAGCGCCATTGCCATGGCCAATGGGGTGCGCCTGGCGCGGGGCGTGGAATGCCTGCCCCAGGAAATGCGCATTGATCCCACTCCCTGGCACGCCATGGACGTGGAAACCGCGCTGCAGCGGCTGGGCTCGGGCGTGGCCGGCCTGCGCCAGGACCAGATCAACGAGCGCCTGAGTCTGAACGGGGCGGCCGAGCCCGGCCCTCTGATGCACTTTCTGGATGCCTGTGCCGCGGAACTGGGTGGTCCTCTGGTACCGGTGCTGATGGCGGGGGCCGGGCTGGCCGCGCTTACCGGCGCGGTACTCGATGCGGGGCTGATTGGCGCGGTGATCGGCATCAATGGTGTGGTGGGCGGTGTCCAGCGCTATCGGACTGAGCGTCGCCTGCGGGCGCTGGACCGACAGGAGCGCCGGCAGATGCTCTGCATCCGTGGCGGCCAGGAGGTCTGGGTTGACTCCGAGGCGTTGGTGCCGGGTGATCTGGTGCTGCTGCATGCCGGTGAAGTGGTGCCGGCCGATTGTCGGCTGTTGGAGGGGCAGCATCTGGAGATGGACGAATCGTCCCTGACGGGCGAGTCCTTGCCCGTGGCGAAGAGTGCACGGCCCAGCCATGCGCCGTCCGTGGCGGAGCGCAGTTCCATGCTCTACGAGGGCACGGTGGTGGCCATGGGGGAGGCGCGCGCCCTGGTGGTGGCGCGCCGCGATGTGTCGGAGGCCCAGCGCGCGCACTATCTGCAGCCCACCGCGATCAGTGGCGTGGAGGCGCGGCTGGACAGCCTGACCTCGCTGACCATGCCCATGGCGGCATTTTCCGGCATCAGCGTGATGATCGCCGGCTTGTCCCGCAAGCGACCAGTCACCGAAGTGGTCGGCGCCGGCGTGAGCCTGGCGGTGGCGGCGGTGCCGGAGGGGCTGCCGTTGCTGTCGACCATGGTGCAATTGGCGGCGGCGGGGCGTCTGGCGGAGGGCGGTGCGGTGGCACGCAACCCCCGATCCATCGAGGCCATGGGGCGGATGACCGTGCTCTGTGCCGACAAGACCGGCACCCTGACCGAAGGCGCGCTGGCGTTGCGGGTGGTGGCGCTGGAGGGCGGCAGCCAGGCCATCAACAGTCTCGACGCCAATGGCCGCGAAGTGCTGTCGCTGGGGCTGATGGCGAGCCCGGAAGGCAGCGAGGGACGCTCGCTTGCCCACTTGACCGATGACGCGGTGCTGCGGGCAGCCCGGCAATATAACGAAGACCTGCTGGAGGAAACCGCCGCCTGGCGCCGGATCAAGGAGCTGCCGTTCCGCTCGGAGCGTGGCTATCACGCGACTCTGGCCGAGCGCGCCGGCAAGCGGCGGATTTGCGTCAAGGGCGCGCCGGATTTGCTGCTGCCCTTGTGTGACCGCTGGAAGCGGGCATCGGGGCGCACCACCAAGATCAGTGACAAAGGACGCGAGCAGATCTTCGAGCTGGCTCACGATCTCGCCGCCCGTGGCTATCGGGTCCTCGCCGTGGCGGAGCGAACGGCGCGCAGCGAGGTGCTGAACGAGGACAAGGTGGCCCGACTCGTGTTTCGGGGGTTTCTGGCCATGGCGGATCCGGTGCGGGCCACGGCGCGGGATGCGGTGGCATCGCTGCGCCAGGCGGGCGTGGCGGTCAAAATCGTCACCGGGGACCATCCCGTGACCGCGCTGGCCATTGCCCGTGAGCTTGGCCTGGATGGCGACGAGCCGATTCTGACCGGGCAGGAGATGGAACAACTGGATGATGCCGCGCTCGATGCCCGGGTCGCCGAGATTCAGGTGTTTGCGCGGGTGACGCCACGACATAAGGCACGCATTGTGGCGGCGCTGCAGCGCAACGGCGAGGTGGTCGGCATGACCGGCGACGGTGCCAATGACGCGCCAGCGATTCGCTTGGCCGATGTGGGCATTGCGTTGGGCGAGCGCAGTACCGCAGCCGCCCGATCGGCGGCGGACCTGCTGGTGGTGGACGGACGCATCGAGACCATCGTCGCCGCCGTGCTGGAAGGGCGCGGCCTGTGGGCGAGCGTGCGCGATGCGGTCGCCATTCTGGTCGGCGGTAACCTGGGGGAGATCGGCTTTACCCTGCTGGGCGGTCTGTTGGACGGGCGCTCACCCCTCAATGCCCGCCAGCTGTTGCTGGTCAATCTGCTGACCGACACCTTGCCGGCGTTGGCCGTGGCTCTGCGCCGGCCGGAGGGGGTGACGCCAGAGCAGTTGCTGCAGGAAGGCCCCGATGCTTCCCTTGGCGCGGCACTCACACGGGATATTCAGTGGCGAGCAGGTCTCACCGGTGGTATTACCACCGCCTCCTGGCTGGCGGCGCGGACCTTGGGGAGTCCTGAGCGGGCCTCGACGGTGGCGTTGCTGACGCTGGTCGGCAGCCAGCTGGGACAGGCGCTGGTGGCGGGGCGCGGCAGTCGCGAAGTGGTGCTGACGGCACTCGGCACCTGGAGCGCCCTGGCCTGTATCGTGCAAATTCCCGGCGTGAGCGGGATGTTTGGCTGCCGCCCCCTGGGGCCGATCGGCTGGAGCCAGGCCCTGACCGCCATCGGCGCGTCGGTGCTCGGCTCGCGCTGGATGCCGGAAATTCAGGAATGGACCCAAATCCTGGCCGACGCGACGCGACAACGGGTGCGCGAATGGTTGGCGGAGGAAGAGGCGTTGGAGCTGCTGCCGACACCTGAGACGTTGGACGAGGCGGCGGAGGAAAGCCTGGCGGACTGGTGGCCCGAACTGCCGGTTTGGATGACACAGGGCCCGGAAATGGTGGTGCAGAGTTTGTGGTCGTGGCTGGCCAGCAGCGAGTCCACGCCAGAACATCGGAGTAGGGTGGCCGACCTTGAGGAAACGGCCACTTAATGGATGAACAGGGCCATGCACATACCTTTCAAGGTGCTGCTTTTACTCCCTCTCCCATCAAGGGAGAGGGAATCACTTAGGAGCATACACTCCCGCCAAACAGGGACGGAAACTAGTGGTGGTGACCGCCAGGGCCATGGACGTGGCCATGCTCGATTTCTTCCGGGGACGCGTCGCGGATGTCCTTGATATCGACCGAAAACGTCAGGGTCTGGCCTGCCAGGGGATGGTTGACGTCCACATCAACGGCAAACTTGCCCACCTTGATAACGGTGACCGTGCGCTGGGTGCCATCTTTCATCTGGACCGTCACTTCCTGACCAGGCTTGAGGCCCTTGGTGCCGCCCACATACTTGGCCGGAATACGCTGGATATGATCCACCGTCTCCACCTCGCCGTAAGCATCGGCGGGCTCCAGGGTCAGTTCGACATGGTCGCCAACGTCCTTGCCAAGAAGTGCTTCCTCGACCTTGGGCAGGATGCTTTCGGCCCCGTGCAGATAGCTCATGGGCTCTTTTTCGTCGGCCTGCTCGACGACCGTGCCTTCGGCGTTTTTGACTTCATAGGTGACGGTCACAACTTTGTTGGCTTCAACCGGCATAATGGGTTCTCCAAGTTTCAAGTGGCTGCATTGTATTCATTTGGATAATTGCGGGCTAGCATTGCCTTCAATGCAACCGTTCAGGTCAGCTGCCTGTCTGGTCGCAGCAGGAATGACAATGCGGCCTTGGGCTGTTGCATCGGTCACGATATATTCATAGAGACGTGTTTTCAAAAGCGCCGCATCGAGACGTGCAGCCGCAGGGCGGCGCACAGGGAACACGAGGGATTGGACTGACACTGCAGGGAGGGTCTCCACGATGAAATACCCCATTGCCGCCAAGGAGCTCATTGGCTTTCGACCCGACGGAAAACGGGTGGCGGTGAAGATCAAGATCGGACGGCCGTATCGGCTGGAACAATACGAGTGGGCAATTCCAATCGATATCGGCGGGCTTTACCACAACCTGCCGGATTTGCATGGCGAGGATTCATTCGAAGTACTGACGCTGAGCTTCGCGCTGGTACACAAGTTACTGGGCGAGTTCGTCGAACAGGGCGGGCGCTTGACCGAACTGGACGGCGAGACGCCGTTTGCCGTCGGCTTTCCGCCGGTCAATGTGGATAGGCTGCAGCGCTCGTTTTCCTGAAAACGGCGTGTTCTGTAAATCCATGACCGCAAGCTCCGGGAAAGATCGGGGACGCTGGTTCTCGTTTCCCGTCACGCCTATTCCGCGATTCATTCCGCGACTCACCAAGGCATTCCGCTACTCATCAAGCGGTTTGATGAGCCGCCCGTGAAAGCCGATTTCGCGCGCGGTATCGCGGAAGCTATTGAAGTCGGTTACATCCAATTGCTGATGTTCCAGCAGTACCAGGGCTTCCACCAGGCAGCCGGGAATATCCCGATTGTTCCAGGCCGGCATGCGCGGCCACATGGAAAACTGGTGGTGGGACAGCACGATCTTGAGCGTGCGCACCTGGCGTTGTGCCAGCAGGTCCCGTACCTCCAGGCTGATACAGGGGTGGGTGTCGTCGCCGATCAAGCCGCCCGCGGGCAGGTGAGGCGCCAGTTCGCGTAACACGTCGCCATGGTGGGTGAGGGCAATGAACAGCCGGTGCTGGGCCAGGCGGGCCGGATCGGCGGTGCGCAGGATCGTGCCCTGGGCCCGGTCCAGCCGCTGCTCTTGCTGATAGCGCGGGTCGAAGCCGATGACTTCCGGATACAGCGACAGCAGATCCTCGCACACTAGGCTCCCGATCCGCCCGGCGCCGCCCAGCACAATGATGCTTCGCTCGTCCCGGTACTCGGGCATCTCCAGCATTTGCCGCGCGACGTCCCAGATCATGTAGCGGGTGCCCATGGAGCCGTCCACAAAGGGATCGGCGATGGGTAGGCCGGCCTTCATGACGAAGTTGGGCAGGCGCCCCACCAGCGCGATCCGCTCCACCGAGGGAAAGTCCTCCCGCAATTGCTGGATGTAGTGTCGGACCTTATCGGAATCCTCAGCCAGCTCGTTTTCGAGATACTTGGAAGCGATCAGCAGGCCGCGCCGGTCCCGGTTGCGGATAACGCCGCCGATCAGGGTGGTGGGCAGGACCCGTTCCATGGCGGGCGTGTAATAGGTGCGTACGTCCTTGAGCGAGCCATAGACGGCGAACAGAAACGTCGGCTTCACCTGGCGCAGCAGCAGGGGCCGAGCCCAGGTGTTGGCGGTCAGCATGCCGAACCGGCGCACCCCGGTCCAGAGCGCACGGCGGATGGCGACCCGCGCCCGCTGCCAGGCCGGCGCGGTGCGGATAATGCGGGCAAAGTCCTGACCGCTGAGGCGCGTGCGCAGGAGTTTCAGCCCCAGGTGGTCCTCGCCAACATGGACGACCTTGGCAGGCACTATAAAATTCGTGGAGGGATCGAACCGAACCTGGACCTGTTGCCCTGGCTCTAGCGAGAGATCTTTCGGCTTCTTGAGGCGAATGCCGCCGAACGACAGGTTGAGGGTACTGGTTTGCAATTGGTCTTCCGCGAATTCCACGGTCACCGGAATCCTGATGCCGGTGCGCGAATCTTGCCGATATTCTCCATGGGAGGTCTTCATAGTGCTGCCTGGCCGTAAAGGGTCCGCTTCTGCCCTATTTTGGGCTAAGCGACTGGAGAGCCAAAGCACCCAGTCCTGTGAGAGCCTCCGGTCGCAGCACCCCGTGCCGGGCGTTGGTTCATTTCTCCGTCTGTTTCTCGGCGCCATGTTGCTGCTCCTGACTGGCGCGGTGACGGCCCAAACCCAGGCCGGCGGCGTCTTGATGGTGGCGCCGCAACAGGATCGCCTGAGCCTGAACCGCCACATCGAGTTCCTGCTGGATCCAGACGGCAACTGGTCGCTGCGTGAGGCACTGGCAAGCAATCAGTGGCGCGTCCATTCCGAGAACGAGGTGCTGAATTTCGGCTTTACCGATGAGACGGCCTGGCTGAAGACGACGGTTCGCCTCCCGCCAGACGCCACGAAGCAGTGGCTGCTGGTGATTCCCTACCCATTGCTGGAGCAAGTGGAGGTCTATTTGCTGGACGTGGCCAGCAATCAGCCCCTGTACCAGCTCGATGGTGAGAATGCTTCGGCCGCCGCCGCGACCTATTACCAAAGCTTTGCCTTGCCCAACAACCGTGAGGGGCCCATGCGCATTCTGGTGCGGGCCAAATCGACGACGTCGCTCCAGGTGCCGCTGGAAATCTGGTCGCAGGAATACCTGGCCCAGCGCCAGGTCATGGAGACGCTGTACTGGGGGCTCTATTTCGGCTTCTTGCTAGCGTTGATCGCCTATAACAGCTTTCTGTTCACGTCCGTTCGCGATGTGGCTTACCTGTACTACGTGATGTACCTGATCGCCATTGGCGTGGTGATGTTCTCCATCTCGGGCCTGGGAAAAGTGTACCTTGGGCAGCTTTCCGACTTTATCCCCCGCTATTCGCTCCCAGTGGGCACCGGCTTCGCGTCGCTGTGGGCACTTCTGTTTGCGCGCTCATTCCTTCACTGGCAAGGGTTTCCCGCCAAACTGGACCGTACCATGGGGTTGGGGGCGCTCTGCGCCCTCGCCCTGGTCGGCTACGCTTGGTTCGAGCCCGCCCTGGGGGCGCAGCTCTCCGGCTGGATGGGGGGCATTGCCATCAGTCTGGTGATTGTCGCCGGCGTCAGTGCCTGGCGTGGTGGTGTCATCATTGCCCGCTATTTCGTCATGGCCTGGGCGGCGTTCGCCCTGGGCGCGCTGCTGTATCTGCTGAATATTTTCGGGCTGATACCCGTCTCCAGAATCTCCAACCACGCCATCCAGGTGGGATCGGCGCTGGATGCGGTCCTGTTGTCCTTTGCCCTGGCCCATCGAATCAAGGAAGAACGGAGCCAGAAGCTGGCGGCCATGCGCCAGCGCCATGCGGCGGAGCAGCAAATGAAGCAGTTGCACCTGCAGGCCCTGGAGCAGGCCATGCACGATCCCGCGACCCGCATGCCCAATGATTCGCTGCTGGTCGCGCGCCTGCAGGAGTTGCTGCAGGCGGAACCCTCCTTGAACCGACCCTTTGCCCTGGTGCTGCTGTATTTCCCCCAGGTGCGGGAGATCGCCTCATCGTTGGGGCGTGGGCTGGCCGAATCCCTGATGCGGCGGTTGGTGCGGGATTTTAATCAGGTGCTGATCGCCGATGGTCGAACCTTTTGCATCGAGGCGCGCGGCCGAGCGCATCTGGCGGTGACCGAGTTTGCCTCGTTGGCGTTTATCTGCCATGCCTCCGATCAGGAAGAGACGTCGTTGCGGGCGCCGATCGAGCAACTGCTGGCTCATTTCGACACACCGGTGGACATTGGCAGCGTGGCGATGAGCCTGGATGTGTTCTGCGGTATCGCCCAGTATCCCGCGCACGGCGACCGGGCGGATTTGTTGGTGCAGCATGCCGGCTCGGCACGCGATCTGGGGCTGCGCCGGGGCGAGCGGGTGGTGCTGTACAACTCGGAGATGGATGTCTTTGGCCGGCGTCGGCTGGTCCTGATGGGGGCATTGTCGCGGGCCATTCGCGAAGGCGAGTTGGAGCTCTACATGCAGCCACAGCTTGAATGCGACAGCCTGCGCCTGGTGGGCGCCGAGATTCTGCTGCGCTGGCGCAGTCCCAAGCATGGGGCGGTGCCGACCACGGAGTTCATCGAAATCGCCGAGAGCGCGGGCCTGATGAACCATTTGACGCGCTATGTGGTGCGCGAGGCGATGGCGGTGCTCAGTTCTCTCAACCGTAACGGGCTGCGGCTGTCTCTCAGCATCAACTTGTCGGTCCAGAATCTGATCGAGCCGGACTTCGTGGATTATATTCTGGAGTCGGCAAGCCGCTACCAGATCAATCTTCGGGACATTGTCCTGGAAGTCACGGAAACCTCGCTGATCGAGAAGATCAGCACGGTCATCGACAATCTGGAGCGACTGGCGGCGGCTGGTTGCAGCATCGCCCTCGATGACTTCGGCACGGGCTATTCCTCGCTCGCCTACCTAAGCCGCCTGCCCATCACCGAGCTCAAGATCGACCGTAGTTTCATCATGCAGATGAGTGAAAGCCTGAGCGATTTTCGAATTGTCGAGAACACCGTCAAGCTTGCCCGCACCCTCGCCATGCAAACCGTGGCGGAAGGTGTGGAGGATTCCGTCATGCTCGACACAGTCGTGCAACTGGGCTGTACCCGGGTGCAGGGGTATTACGTGGGAAAACCCATGCCGGCGGACCAATTCTATGACTGGGCCCAGCGCAAGGTCGGCTAGCGTTGCGCAAGGTCGGACATCTCGGAGCAAGGTCGGACAGCTTGGCGCGAGCCCTCCGCCTCAGGTTGCGCTCCGCTTGGCTGGAC
>CAYXVO010000060.1:0-1023 GCA_964467875.1 uncultured Pseudomonadales bacterium
GTCCCGCACCATGGTCCAGGGCCTCTACTACGGGGCCATGCTCATTATCGCCATCTACAACGTCTTGCTGTACCTGGCCCTGGGCGAACGCACCTACCTGTACTATGTGGCCTATGTTTCCTTCATCGCCCTGTTCATTGCCAGTCTGGATGGCTGGACTTTCCAGTATCTCTGGCCCAGCCAAACCCAATGGAACGATCAGGCGATCATCGTCTCGCTGGCGCTGGGCCTGGCCTTTGGCGTGGTGTTTACCCAGCGCTTCCTCGACATCGGCCGGCTGTCCAATACCCAGCGCCTGATCCAGAACGCCTGGATCCTGCTCTGTGGCCTGATCGTCTGCGCCGCCTTCGCGGTGCCCTACAGCACCATAATCCGGATATTGGTGCCACTGGCCACCGTCATCTGTCTGCATTGCCTGTGCATGGGCATCTATGCCTTGAACAGGGGCAGCCTGACCGCCCGCTATTACACCCTGGCCTGGACGCTGCTGCTGGTGGGTGGTATTACCATGGCCCTGAGCAAATTCCATTTACTACCGCGCAACCTGTTCACGGGCTACAGCTTGCAGGCCGGGACCTTGCTGGAAATCCTGTTGCTGTCATTCGCCCTGGCCGAGCGCATCAACCATGAACGCGCCATGCGCTACAAGGCCCAGCAGCAGGCCCTGGACACCCAGCTGCGAGCCACCGAGGTGTTGGAGCAGCGCGTAAACGAACGCACACGTGAACTGGAAGTGGCGAATCAGAAGCTGCAGGAAATCAGTGACACCGACCAGCTCACCGGCATCAAGAATCGGCGCTATCTCGACAGGTTCCTGCAGCAGGAAATCGCGCGTGCAGTCCGCTATCAACATCCGCTCGCGGTGATTTTAATCGACGTCGACCACTTCAAACCGGTCAATGATACCCATGGTCATCTGGTGGGGGATGACTGCCTGCAGGAAATTGCCCGGCGCATCGGCGCCCAGTCGCGCTGGCCATCCGACCTGGCCGCCCGCTACGGGGGCGAAGAATTCTGTGTGGT
>CAYXVO010000060.1:1033-10689 GCA_964467875.1 uncultured Pseudomonadales bacterium
GTGTGGTGCTGCCGGAAACCGACGCCGAAGGCGCCCGCATCGTGGCAGAGCGCATTCGCCAGCAGGTGGAAGCCACCGCGATACAGACACGTCAGGGGCCCCTCAATCTGACCATCAGCCTCGGCGTGTTCTGCACGGTCCCCGATCACAGCGTCGACGCCCCGGATTTCCTGGCGCAGGCCGATCTGGCGCTCTACCAGTCCAAGGAGCAGGGCCGCAACCGGGTTACGATACAGGCGCCCGACCAGCAAGATCCGTCCACGGACATGGTCGGCATGCCCGCCTGATCTGAAGCGGCGTCTCTGACTGAACTAGAGCGGCCCAACTGACGTAGAATGGTACCCACGACCACAAAACGTGCCAAAAAAGAAAAATGAGGTAGCACAGTGGGTGTAATGGTGTGGAAAGGGATCCTCTGGTGGATGGTCTGGCTCTGCGCGGGTCTGGCGGGATGGATGCCGGCTCATGCTCAGCCCGAGCCGTCGCCCATCGTCCTGCTCCAGAACCTGCATGCCGAGCAACCGGTCGGGTTGGGCATCGCCTATCTGGAAGATCCCGACGGGCGCCTGAGCGTCCATGAACTCCTCAAGCAACCCCAGGACTGGGCTATCAACCTGGACCGGGTTTTCAACCAGAGCTATAACGATTCCACCTGGTGGCTACGCTTCGACGTCCGCAATCAGACCAGCCTGCGGGATTGGCTGATGGAAATCACCTATCCGGTTCTGGATCATCTGGACATCTATGTGATTCGGGGCCAGCGGCTGACCCAGCATTTTCGCCTGGGGGATAAACAACCCTTCGCCGAACGGCCGGTGGATCACCGCTCGTTCCTTGTGCCCCTGCAGCTCGACGCCGATGCTCAGATCCTGATTCGCGTGCGTTCCAGCAGTTCCGTCCAGGTGCCCATCCTGTTCTGGGAAGAATCCTATTTCCACGCCGCGGAAACCGACCGTGCCGCACTCCAGGGCATCTACTATGGCGCCCTGCTGATCATTGCGGTGTACAACCTGCTCCTGTATCTGGCGCTCCGCGATCATGCCTATGTCTACTATGTGGCCTATGTAATTTGTCTGGGGCTCTTCACGGCCGGCCTCGACGGCTGGGCCTTCCAATACCTCTGGCCAGAACAAACCCACTGGAACGACCAGGCGATCCTGTTCTTCCTCGCCGGCCTGCTGTTCTTTGCCTCGGCCTTCTCCCGCCTGTTTCTCGACACGCCCAGTATTTCCTGGTTCGCGGATGCCGGGCAGAAGTTGTGGCTCATCCTGAGCGTCTCGATCATCATTGCCAGCTTCTATTTTCCCTACAACGTAATGATCAAGCTGCTAGTGCCCCTGGCCGCACTGATCTGTGCCTTCGACCTAAGCCTCGGTATCTATGCCTGGCTCAAGGGGTATCCTGCCGCCCGCTACTACACCCTGGCCTGGGCCATGCTGATGGTGGGCGGATTCGTACTCGCCCTCACCAAGTTCCACATCCTGCCGCGCAATCTGTTCACGGATTCCGCCACTCAGATTGGCTCACTGCTGGAGGCTGCCCTGCTGTCCTTCGCGCTGGCGGAACGGATCAACCAGGAGCGCGCCATGCGCCACCAAGCGCAGCAGCAAGCCCTGGACACCCAGTTCCGGGCCACGGAAGCGCTGGAACAGCGCGTTGCCGAGCGAACCCGGGAGCTGGAAATCGCCAACCGCAAGCTGCATGAGCTGAGCGCCACCGATGCTCTCACCGGTATCAAGAACCGGGGCCATTTGGACCGCTATCTGCAACAGGAGGTCTCGCGGGCGGTGCGCTACCAGCACCCGCTGACGGTGATTCTGATCGATGTCGACCATTTCAAAACGGTCAACGACACCCACGGCCATCTGGTGGGCGACGACTGCCTGCGCGAAGTCGCCCGCCGTATCGCGGTGGAGTCCCGCTGGCCCTCGGACCTGGCCGCCCGCTATGGTGGCGAGGAATTCTGCATGGTGCTGCCGGAAACCGATGCCGAAGGTGCCCGCAGCGTGGCGGAACGCATTCGCCAGCAGGTGGAAAGCGCCGCCATCAACACCCCAATCGGCCCCCTGCAGCTGACCGTGAGTCTGGGCGTGTTCAACGGGACGCCAACCCAGGAGGATGACGCAGCCCGGTTTTTGGCCGAAGCGGACGCCGCCTTGTATCAGTCGAAGAATCAGGGCCGCAACCAGGTCACTCTCAAGATCCAGGCCCCGCCAGAACCCTCGGCGAATCTGTGCGAGGTTTCCGCCTGAGCGTTTTCTGACGGCACCTGGCGTTTGGACAGCGCCGCCGCTTGGACAGATCTGGCGGGGCTGTCATACTAGGCGCCGAGTTTCCTCCCAACCCCGATGTTTGCACACAACCACGGTCCGCATGTTCTTTAGCGATTCCCGCGCCCAATTCTTCAAGCCCCTGACCAGCAAGTACCGTGAAGTCATGGTGGAATGCCTGCGCCTGCTGTATCTGCGCCTGTACTCGGCGCTGGCCGATTACGGCCACGCCCTGGACCGGGACCAGGTTATCGATACCTTTCAGGAGGCACTGGCGCGGGCTCCGGTACTGGACAGCCAGGACGACGAAGCCCTCGGCCGGTTTCGCTCCGACCGCGAACTGGCGGCCTGGATCCTCAACCAACTGCTGGAGCATGGCTGGCTGGAGCGACAGCTGGACGAAGCCACCCTGCAAAGCGCCTATGGCTTCAGCCGCCACGGCCGGCTCTTCACCCAGCCCTTGGTCGACACCGACGCCTCGCGTCTGCGCACCCGGCATCGCAACACCCGCAATACCCGCAATGCCCTCGACGCCTTCGCCCAGCAAGGCGAGATCCATGACCTGCTGGATGCCTACGAGCACTCCGAGCGCATCATCAGTGACTTCACCGACGTCATTGCCGAACTCGACGAGCGCAAGCGCCAACTGGTCCAGGAAGTAGAAGCCCAGATCCTGGTGCGCAAGGCCACCGAGGAATTCTTCGAGTTCATGGAGAAACGCTTTCAGCCGGACATCGCCATTCGCCTGTCCGCCGACAGCGTGGAAAAGTACCGGGAGGACATCCTCTCGCTGGTCAAGGGCATCAAGCACAAACCCACCGCCTTCAAGGCCGACGCCGAGCGGGCGCTGCGCAGGGTGATGCCGGACGGCCTGCTGGCACCCCAGCAGTCTTATCTGTTCTTTGTGCTGGAGACAATCGAGAACCGCCTGCGCAACGCCTGCGATATCATGCTGCCAGCGCTGCGCCGGGCCATGCAGGGCTTCACCCAGCGTGCCGACATCATCATCCGCCAGATGAGCTATCTCACCAGCCAGCGCCACAACAACACCCTCGCCCTGTGCCAGGCACTAGCCAAACTACCCGCCGAGGTTCAGGACCAGTGGTTGCTGCAGGCCGGTGAGCGGATGGCCGGGGCGCGCGTGGGATTCGTCGACCCGGCCCAGGTGCGCCTGCAGGAAGGCCGCCGCGCACGCGAGGTTCATACCGCGCTGGATCTGGGCGAGGATATTGACCCCCAGGCGCGCAAGGAGCTCTACATCCAGCAATTGCTGGACCGGGCCTTTACCGTCACCGACCAGCAGATGCGTCGCACCATGCTGGAGGCGCTGGGCAACGGCCGCCGGATCAGCACCCGCCATTTCCCGGTCACCTCGGTGCGCGAGCTACTGACCGCCGCCCACGCCATTGCCATCGGCAGCGAAGGCGGCCTGTCCTCGGAATACCAGTTCCGGGTGACGGCGGTCGCGGGCGGCCGGATCAGCACCGAGTATTTTGAGCAGGCCGATGAATTCGAGATCGAGCTGATCGCCCGCCACGAGAACCCCGAGACGACTTCCCCGGAGAATCCCCGTGCTGACACCGCACATTGAGCAGGAACTGGAACAGGAAGGCATCAGCCTGGAGGAATTCTCCGAGTTGCTGATCCGCCTCATGGACTACGGCATCCTCTGCCGCGACGAATCCCAACGGGAGCAGCAGCTGTACGACCGCTACCTGCGGACCCGGGCATTGGTGAACGACTATCTGGGATTGCTCCACATCCGCGTCCAGCACGACAGCCATTTCCAGTTCGTGCGGCTGTTTCCACCGGGAAGCGCGGTGCCGGGCTTGGTGGACGAAAACGACCCGCCCTTCAACACGGGCCTGCGCAACCGCCTCAACCAGGCCGAGGTGGCGCTGATCCTGGTGCTGCGCAGCCAGTACGACAAAATTCTGCGGGAAGGCCAGATCGACGAAAGCGGCTATGCCGCGCTCTCCTTTGAAGCCCTCAGCATCGCCCACCGCAATCTGTTGCATCGCGCCCTGCCCAGTGCGCGCACGGAGGTGCGGGCCTTGTTCCGGAAACTGCGCCAGCTGCGGCTGATTCAGTTTACCGATGATGAATCATTGGATACGGGGGAAGCCTGGATTCGGATTCGGCCGACGATTCTGAGCCTGGTGACGGATGAAGTGCTGGTGTGGTGGGGGGGGCTGGTGGATTAATAAGATGATGTTGGTCCCTCTCCCCTGGGGGGTTTGGGCTTGGGTGTGGGGGTAGCGGCGCGGCCGCTTAAACACCGAGCAAGCATGCTTTCACCCTCTCCCTCTACTCTTTCGGCAATGCTGCCCCCAACACCAGCTCAAGCCGATTATTCCGCAGCCGCCCCAGCTCATCGGCGTGGTTGACGAGCGGGCTCACCGGACCCACGCCCACCGCCGTCAGCTGCTCCGGCGCCACGCCCAGGCGCTGCACCAGCGCATCCACCACCGCCTGGGCCCGCGCCTTGGACAATTCCAGGCTCGGGCCATAGCCCTTGCCAAGCTCGGTGTGCCCGACCAGAAACACCTGCCGAGCCGGATTCTGGCGCAGGTATTCCGCCACCGTCCGCAGGGTCTTGCTGGCTTCGTATTGCACCCGGGCGCTGTCCGGCCGGAAATTCACATAGTCCAGTGCCACCCGCCCCGCCTCGTGCAAGGCCTTGACCAAATCCTCCATGGACACACTGGGCAACTGGTCCACGGGAATCAGGGACTCCACCACATCCCGCGCAATTTTGGGGGGATAATCGGCATAACTGGGCGTCGCGATCAACAAACGGATATGGTAACGACTGCCCCCCTGGACCAGGGCACCATTCCAGTAACGGAACGTGCTATGAGGCGTCATCACGTTCCAGGGCGCGATGGGCAGGTAGAGCCGCTTACGGGCCGCAGCCCCGAACAGTTGAGGCACGAACTTGGTGCCGCAATCGGCATCGGAACAACTAAATGTAGGGGTGGCGCCAAGCGTCTCGAACTGCTTTTGAAAGCCCTCGAAAATGGCCGCGACGGAATCATTATGGCTGGCGGCCTGATAGATCAGCGTGGTCACCCGCCCGCTGACATCCTGACGCGGCGCCTCAGCCTCTCCATCGGATCTGGCGGCCGTGATGAACGCCAGGGAATCCTCATCGCGCCGATCAATGCCGATGACCTGGCTATTGGGAAAACGCGCCACCAGGGGATGGTCCTGGATACCCTCGGGCTCGACACCCTGCGCCTGCCCGCCCAGGGGCGCCGTCAGGGCTAACATTGCGACGATGTACGCTCGAAGCTGAACAAAAATGTACGCTCGAAACTGAAAAAACATGAACACTCCTCAAGCCAGGCAACGCGCCTGGAGATACCACACAACCGGCCAGTCGGTAACAGTCTAACCGCTGGCGCGCAGGGCAGAAACGGAAAAGGCAATTATCACGGCGGCCAGACCCGAGGCTTGCGCTTCTGTCCCGGGGCCAAAAGGTTTAGGATGATGCGGCATTATGCACCGCACCCCCGCCCACCCGAGACCTAGTCGATCACAGATTCATGTTTCTAAAGAAGTTCATCTATATCAATTGGGGCAACCTGCCCAACCGCGAATTTGAATTCGGCCCGATTAACCTGCTCTCCGGCGGCAACGGCTCCGGCAAGACCACGGCGGCGGATGCCATTCAGACCATCATGACCGCCGCCCACGACACTCTGTTCGCCTATAACCCGGGCCAGGAAGAAACCAGCCAGCGTGGCCGCGGCGGCAAGCAGACCCGGACCCTGGCCTCTTATGTGCTGGGCTGCGACGACGGCAGCTATGCCCGCCCCTACCCCACCGACGGCTACATTGCCGCCGTGTTTCATCCGACCCAGGGGGAGACGGCGACGCCCTTTACCGCCGTGATCGGCAACCGGGCTTATCTGGAAACGGCGGGCGAGTCGCGCCTGCCGAAACTGGCGGAGTCAGCCTACCTGCTGGTCAACGACCGCGAACTGTGCCTGGACGACTTCATGCAGGCCAAGCTGGATGGGCAGCATCTGGTGCCGCTGCCGGAGATCCAGGGCCACCTGATTCGTCAGCTCGACGTCAGCCGCGACATCGTCGAGAAATACGACACCAAAAAGCAGTATCTGGGCCGTCTCTACGGCGCCCTGCGCGGCCTGCCCGGACGGGTAACCGATCGCGAGGCCATGGCGGCGGCACGGGCCTTTTCCGGCTTTATGGCCTACAAGCCCGAGAAGAAGGGCATCCACCATTTCGTCGCCAATGAGATCCTGGAGAAAAAGGATCTGGGCGAGGCGGTGCAATCGGTTTCCAGCCTGATGAAGAGCATCCACGGCATGGAAGAGGACGCCCGCAAGCTCAAGGAAGCCATTGGCCTGCTGGGGCAGGCCGACCAGCAGGCACTGACCTATATCGAGCACTGGGTTCAACTGCACGAGGCCCACTACATCCGGGCCCGTACCAGCTATCTGGCGGACCAGAAGCGCTACCAGGAGGTCAAGCGCCAGCAATCCGACCTGCAGGCACGGCTGGACGCCAACCAAAAAGAACTCGAAAGCAGCATCGAGCGCCAGCGCGAGACCACCGAACGCATCACCGATCTCAAGGCACGGCGCCTGGGCATCAGCGCCCTGCGCACCAAAGACGAGCTGGAGCGCAGCATTCAGGAGGCCGAGGAGGCCCTGGCGAAAAGCACCGCGCCGCTGCTGCAACAGGAACAATACCTGCAGCAGAACCTGGCTGGCGCCACCCGCCTGGGTGAAAAACTGAGTCGCACCTCAGTCGCCGACGCCGTACCCGGCTTGGCCCAGGCGATCCTGCAGGATCGGCTAAAAGCCGTGCAACTGGCCGCCCAGGCGGATCTGCCCCGGGCCCAGAGCCTGCTGAATCGGGACTGGATCGACAGCTCGGCGCTGGAAGGCAGTCTGGACCGGATTCAGGCCCTGCAACAGGCCAGCAACCGGCTCCTGGCCTATCTGCACGATCCCAGCCACAGCAGCGACCAGCGTTCCACCCGGGACCAGGTCATCCAGGAACGGGACCGCCGCGAACGCGCACTGTCGCAACTGGAGCACCAGGTCGAGCGCAAGAAACTGGAGATCGAGGCGCTGGAAGCGCGCCAGGTCAACTACCCGGATTTCGTCGCGGTGGCGCTCAAGGCCCTGCGCAGCCAGTGCCCCCAGGCCGACGCCCGGGTGCTTTGCGATTACGTGGAAGTGACCGACCCCGCCTGGCAGTCCGCCATCGAAGGTTATCTGGGCGGCGCCCGCTTCGGCATCGTAGTGGAGCCCCAGTACGAGGCCGAGGCCATCCGTATCCTGCGCCAGTTGCCCGGCCGCCAGAACCGTGCCCGCGTCATCCAGGGCAGCAAGGCCCGGGAAGACGCCGACAAACTGGCCAGCATGCTGCCCAAGAACTCCCTCATGCAGGTGCTCAAGTGCTCCCACGCCATCGTCAAGAGCTATCTGATCGCCAGCTATGGCCGGGTCGAGCGGGTTGACTCCGCCGACGAACTGGCCAAAAGCCCCCGCGGCGTCACCCGTGACGGCATGGGCTCCAGCAACTACAGCATGTATCGCTGCGACATCCCTGACAGCGAACTGGTGTTCGGCCAGGGCGCTCGCGAACGGGCCCTGAAAGCCAAGCAGGACGAGCTCGAGCAGCTGTACGGCCAACTCCAGGCCGCCAGTGGCGCTTACCAAGACATGCGCCAGCTACTGACCGACATCGACCAGATACGCCCGCTCGCTTATGCCGAAGTGCTGACCGGCCTGGCCGAGACCCAGCGCCAGTTGCACCAGGCCCAGGAGGCCCTGCGCCAGCTCGATCTATCCGATTTCGAAGCCCTGGAGCAGGAGCTTGGCGACGCCCAGGCCCTGTATCGCGAGCTGGACGCCCAGATCAGCCAGCTAGCCAAGGACAACGGCCAGACCCAGGAAAAACTGGTCCAGGTGGACGCCCAGATTCGCGGCCTGGCAGACCGCCGCGACCAGACCCTGGCCCAGGTGGACGACGAGGAAGAAGCCCTGCGCCGGATTCCGGCGGTGTGGCCTGAATACGATTTCGAGCGCCGGCTACAGGCCGCCGACCAGACGGCGCAATCCAGTCAGCTGGCCCTGCTGGATCAGGACATCCAGTATCTGGGTAACCATCTCAACGCGGATTTGGCCCAGCTGGAGAACGCGATCCAGCAGCACAACCTGCGCTGCGACCGCCTGGACTCGGTGCTGTTCGACCGCAATTACGACGACAACCATGGCCTGGCGACATTCAAGCTCGTGTGCCACAAGCGCCAGGAACTGGACAACATCCACAACCGGCTCAAGAACAACGTGCTGGTGGAACATCACGACAAGCTGGTGGACCTCAAGCGCACCTTCAACACCGCCTTTATCAGCAACCTCTGCCACGCCATCTACCAGGCCATCGGCGATGGCCGCCGCGTGCTGGAGGAACTCAACGAGGAGCTGGAAAACCATGTGTTCGGCGCCGACCAGGAGACTTACAGCTTCAAGAGCGACTGGGTGCCGGAGTTCCACGACTACTGGAAGTTCTTCGAGGAAATCGTCAAGCAGCCGCTACTGGGCGAGGCCATCGATTTGAGCGAGCTGGAATTGTCGGAACGCTCGCGCAAGGTGCGCGACCGCCTCATGGCCATGCTGCTGGACGACGACGAGATCAAGGCCATGCGCGAGCTGGAGCGGGTCTCCGACTACCGCAACTACCGACGCTACGAGATCTACCGCCAGCCCAAGGGCAAGGCGCCGATTCCGCTGAGCCAATACGGCACCGGCTCCGGCGGCCAGTCAGAGACCCCGTTCTACATTATCCGCTCGGCGGCCGTCACCGCGGCATTTCGCTTCCGCGAGGGCAACAGCCACCTACGCATGGTGATGGTGGACGAAGCCTTCTCCCGCATGGACGAAACCCGCTCCCGCGAGGTGATTGATTATCTGACCAAAACCCTGGGGCTACAGTTGCTGTTCGTGATGCCATCGAGCAAATCCGGGGCGTTCTTGGATCTCATCAGCAACCAGTTCGTGTTCGCCAAGTGCCCCGCCCCCACGGCCCAGGGCGAGCTCCAGACGCTGGTGCACGTGGATCGGCAGAAGCTGAATCAGGATCGAATTCAGGCGCTGTGGGCGAACCACAAACGGACGATTTATAACCAGGCCAGTTTTGATTTTATGGAGGAGTTTGGGTAGGTTCCGCAGGACTCAACGGCCTTTTACAAAAATCCGGGAACTCCATGCATGGCTTCTAACCGCTGGAGGGTCCGTAAGGTGCTCAGACCTCTGGAATGGATGATCACTCCGGTCGAGCGGCAAGGTCCGTGCTAATTCGCCAACTCCATCTGCCGCAGCTCCTCGATGGCCTCGGCATTTTCTT
>CAYXVO010000061.1:0-10530 GCA_964467875.1 uncultured Pseudomonadales bacterium
CCGCCTGGAAAAGACTGTTTTACACAAAACAAACACGTTTTTACAGAAACGTGATATTTATCACAGTGAGGTTTTATGGGCGCGCGTACTAACATTTTGTTCTCGGCTATGTGCCTGCTTGCCACCACCAGCAGCGTATCCGTCGCGGCGACTAGCAACCAAACAATCCCAACACGAGTTGCGGCGACGCAGAGCGTTCCGACTCGTGCCACCACACCCACGAAGGTGGTTGCACCTAAGGCCACGACCTCTACTAAGCCTGCGACTACCACGAAGGCAGCCACCACCACCGTCCCGACTCGCAGCAGTGCAACGACTACCAAGCCGACGACCACACCGGCTAAAGCCACCACGTCTAAGCCGGCTACGACGACTAAGCCTGCTACGACCACCAAACCGGCGGCCACCACGACCGTGCCGACCCGAGCCGGTTCAACGCAGACGTCCACCACGAAGCCGGCGACGACCAAGCCTTCGACCACGAAACCGTCAACGACCAAGCCGACGACGACCAAGCCACCGGTCATCGAGATCACTAATGAGACATTAAATAGTCGTCCGACAAGCGGTACAAGTTCCAACACCGGTGGCATGAGCACCACGAGCAAGAAGTTGAGCTGGAACATTCCAGCCAAGCGAGTCGATGGTTCCAGCTTTGCGCGCCGTGAACTGGGTGGCTACTACTTGATCGTGAAGAATCTGGCTACTGGCGGCGTGAATCAGGTTCATGTTTCCAATCCGGATACCACAAGCTATGCCCTGAACACCTTCCGCTCAGGCAACTACAGCTTTTCGATCAAGAGCTATGACCTGGACGGTCTTGAGAGCCCGTATTCACAATGGGTCAATGTGACGATCTAAGCGTCTGATGATCCGACCGTTGCAACGAATGGTTCGATCATCGGGGATGGGGTCGGTCACGGCAACGAGAGCTGTCAGGAGACGAGAGCTGTCAGGAGACGCTCCAGTTCGGCGGGGTCCTTAGTCGGGATTCCCGCCGTTGCCTGTTGCTGATAGCCAGGCAGATGACGGCTGAGCAAGCGTGCAATCCAGAAACGCAGCGCCGCGAGGCGTAGTAAATGCGGCCAGGCCAGATACTCTTCCTCCTGCCACGGCCGTTCCCTCCGATACCCCTCCAACAATGCCTGCAGGCGATCCGGTTCCAGTGAATCCGTTTCGCTTCGGCACCAGTCAATTGCCACGACGGCCAAGTCGAACAACAGAATATCCCAGGCACTGTGGTAGAAGTCGATCAGCCCGCTGATGGAATCATTGCTGAATAGCACGTTGTCGCGGAACAAATCGCCATGAATCAGGCCCTGGGGGCAGGCCGCGAGCTGGTCCTGGTGGCGTGCATAATGCTCGATTTCCTGGTGCAGGTGGGTTGCCGTCGCAACCGGCAAGTGTCCGTCCAGGCGCTCCTGGGCCTGGCGCATCCAGACTAGATCCCGACGTACCGGCGGGGCGAAAGGAGCCTTTGGTGCGATCAGGTGCATCCGGCCCAGCAGCGTGCCGAGTGTTTTGCAGTGGTTTGCGTCGGTAATTAGCGCATGGGTGCCCGGCAGGCGGGGGGAGAGGATCGCGGGCTTGTCTTGCAGGCTGCTTACAAAGGCACCGTCGCCTGTGCGGACCGGCGCTGGAACCGGAAATCCCTGTTGCGCCCACCAGGTAAGAATGTCGCCGAACAGCTGAACATCATCGTAGCTGTGGGTTTCAAACAGGGTCAGTACCAGGCGCTGTAACTGCGGAGGCTGTAACTGTGGGGGCTGTAACGGCGGGAGAAGAATGGCGGCGTCTGGATTAGCACCGGCGAGCGGCCTTGCTTTAGCAGGCAATGCCAGGTGCGCGTCCACGAAATAATTGGTGTTTTCGATGCCAGCGCCAATTGGCTCCAAGCCGCGCAGTTGAGCGGCAGGATCGACTGTCCGCAGTAACTGTTGGACTTCGGCCGGTGAGACCTGGGTGAAAACCGCCATGGGGCAGGCTGTCCTTCAATCACATTGAACCCCCTTGTGACCGGGGGCTTCTGCTTCTTTATCCCTGGGGCGTGGCGTTTGAGTGGCTGACCCTCAAGCCGTTTTACGCCCTGACTAGCCGGTTACCACTCCAGGATTTTCCAGCTGGGAATCAGCAGTGCTGGCTTGTCCTGGCGTATCCACTGCCCGCCATCGGCCGGTACCAGATAATAAGTGGGGCCGACTTGGGGAATAACGCGGATCTGCACCAGCTCGCCATTGACCCGGTAATCGTAAAAAGTCTCAGATTCGCCGTGACGAATGGTGACAGTGGGTTCGCTGGGCGCCACATCGGAATCCTGGGCGTGGGCAGCGAACAGGGGGAGGCCGGCAAAAAACAGGATGAACAACGTCTTCTTCATTGGTAACCTTGCAGTATTGCGGGCCCATGCCCGTCCACATTGTCCAGGGCCGGTGGCATCGCCGGTTGACTGAATCCATTGAGCCCATTTAAACCCGTTGGCCATCATGAGTAAAGCTTCCCCGAATCCCCCCGTCGTCCTGGTGGACGGTTCCTCCTATCTATTTCGTGCCTATCATGCGCTGCCCAAACTGACCGCCTCCTCGGGCCAGCCGACCGGTGCCATCAAGGGCGTGATCGGCATGTTGCGCAAACTGCGCCAGGATTTTCGCGACTCCAAGGTCATTGTGGTGTTCGATGCCAAGGGCAAGAATTTTCGTCATGACTGGTTTCCGGACTACAAGGCCCATCGCCCGCCCATGCCGGAGGATCTGGCGGCCCAGATCGAGCCGCTACACCGGTTGATTCGGGCCATGGGTCTGCCGCTGATCTGCCAGGCCGGTGTCGAAGCTGACGACGTGATTGGCACCCTGGCGCGCCACGCCACCGAGCGCGGCATTGACGCTGTCATTTCGACCGGCGACAAGGACATGGCGCAGCTGGTCAACCAGCACATCACGCTGATCAATACCATGACCGATACCCGCATGGATGAGGCCGGCGTGAAAGAGAAGTTTGGTATCAAGCCAAGCCAGATCATCGATTACCTGGCCCTGGTCGGTGATACCGTCGACAACATCCCCGGCGTTCCCAAGTGCGGCCCCAAAACGGCGGTGAAGTGGCTGGAGGAGCATGGCTCGCTGGAGGGCGTCATGCGAAATGCCGACGCCGTTGGGGGCAAGATCGGCGAGTACCTGCGGGCCAGCCTGGAACTGCTGCCGTTATCCTACAAACTGGCGACGATCCAGACCGATGTGGCGCTGGAGCAGGACATCGAGGAAATCATGCCGCAACCAGCGGACCGCTCGGTGCTGGCCGAGCTGTACCAGGCCTTCGGGTTCCGGGGCTGGTTGCAGGAAGTGGAGCGCGAAGGTGCAACCGAGGGTTCCGGCGCACCGTCCGCCAGCCCGGTGGCCGGTGACGTTGAGTCGTCTGATTCGCCCGAGGCAGACGTGGTGCCCGCTGGGATCGAACGGGACGGCTATGCCTGCATTCTGACCGGAGCCGACTGGCAGCAGTGGCTGGAGCGCCTGCGTCAGGCGCCGGCGTTTGCTTTCGATACGGAAACCACCAGCCTGAATTACATGGAAGCCCGGATTGTCGGTGTCTCCTTTGCGACCGCCGCGGGCGAGGCCGCCTATGTGCCGCTGGCCCATGATTATCTGGGCGCGCCGGACCAGTTGGACCGGGAGCGGGTCTTGGCGGATCTGAAGCCGTTGCTGGAGGATGAGGCCAAACCCAAGGTGGGGCAGAACCTCAAGTACGACATGAATGTGCTCGCCAACCATGGGATCCGGCTGCGGGGCATCGCCGAAGACACGATGCTGGAGTCCTATGTGCTCAATTCCGTGGCGACCCGTCACGACATGGACAGCCTGGCCCGGCTGTACCTAGACCACGGCACGATCAAGTTCGAGGATGTCGCAGGCAAGGGCAGCAAGCAGCTGACCTTCAATCAGGTTGAGGTTGAGAAGGCGGCGCCCTATGCCGCCGAGGATGCCGACGTGACCTGGCGTCTGCATCAGGCGCTGCGGCCACGACTGCACGCGGAGGCGGGGCTGGAGCGGGTCTACCGCGAGCTGGAAATTCCCCTGATTCCCATTCTCGCCGGCATGGAACGGCAGGGGGCTTTGGTGGACGCCCAGTTGCTGGCGCGTCAGAGCGAACAGTTGCAGGTCCGTATGCAGGAGCTCGAACAGGAGGCCTTTCAGGTGGCGGGCCAGCAGTTCAATCTGGGGTCGCCCAAGCAGCTGCAGGAAATCCTCTACGACAAGCTGAGTATTCCCTCGCCCAAGAAAACCCCCACCGGCCAGCGTTCCACCGCAGAGCCGGTGTTGCAGGAGCTGGCGGAGCAGGGGCATGAGTTGCCGTCGGTGATTTTGGCTTATCGCAGCCTGAGCAAGCTCAAGTCCACCTATACCGACCGTTTGCCGGAGCAGCTCAACCCCTATACCAAGCGAGTTCACACCTCCTATCATCAGGCGGTGACGGCAACCGGGCGCCTGTCATCGTCCGATCCCAACCTACAGAACATTCCGATCCGTACCGAGGAAGGGCGCCGGATTCGTCAGGCCTTCATCGCGCCGGACGGCTATCGCTTGGTGGCGGCGGATTATTCCCAGATCGAGCTGCGGATCATGGCGCACTTGTCCCAGGATGCGGGTCTGCTCAAGGCGTTCGCCGAAGGCCAGGACATTCACCGGGCAACGGCGGCGGAGGTGTTCAACGTACCGTTGGCGGAGGTTACCGGCGATCAGCGTCGGAGCGCCAAGGCGATCAACTTTGGCCTGATCTACGGTATGTCTGCCTTTGGCCTGGCGCGCCAGATCGGTGAGGGACGCAACACCGCCCAGACCTACATCGATACCTATTTTGAGCGCTATCCGGGCGTGCTGGAGTACATGAACCGCATTCGTACGCTGGCGCATGAGCAGGGCTATGTGGAGACCCTGTTCGGCCGCCGCCTCTACCTGCCCGAGATCAATAATCGCAACAAAGGGTTGCAGGCCGCCGCCGAGCGGACCGCGATCAACGCGCCGATGCAGGGCACGGCGGCGGATATCATCAAGCGGGCCATGATCCGGGTCGATCGCTGGTTGCGGGAGACCGGGTTCGATGCCCGCATGATCATGCAGGTGCACGACGAATTGGTCCTGGAAGTTCGCGAGGATCAGGTGGAAATTGTGATGGAGGGTCTCAAGGCGGAAATGGCGGCGGCCGCCGAGCTGGCCATTCCGCTGCTGGTGGAAGCTGGCGCTGGGTTTAACTGGGACGAAGCGCACTAAGCGGGTTCCCCTTTTGCGGCTAATCTGTGCACATAGCTGCCAACCCGGTGCTTTTACTCCCTCTCCCGCGAGGGGAGAGGGGATTACCTTTTACATTGTCTGAAAGGTATGTGCACAGACTAGCTTTTGCGGAGAGCGTGGCCGGGGTCACAACATTGGGTTTGCGCCGGGGTGGCGGAAGTTGCTCTAATCAAGGCTATTGGTCACAGCCTGTAACGGCTTGTCGTTGCGGGCTCTCATGTAGTCTTGCGGTAGTTTTATGGAATCCAATGTGGCGGTCGAGCTCCTGGGCTCGGCGTTTCTGTTTTTGATGACCCTGGGAATGGGCATGGCCATGGTCAGCGACGATATTCGTCGTATCCTGGTCTATCCCAAGGCCGTGGCCATTGGTGCCATTAACCAGATGCTGATTCTGCCGTTGGTGGGCCTGGGGCTGGTGCTGGCGTTCGAGGTGGAGCCGGTTATTGCGGTTGGCCTGTTGCTGCTGACCTTTTGTCCAGGTGGTGTCGGGTCTAATGTGTCCACCTTGCTGGCGCGGGGCGATGCGGCGTTATCCGTGACCCTCACCTTCATCAGCAGTTGCCTGATCGTGGTGACCCTGCCGTTGTTGACCAATGCCTCCATGGAGTTTTTCATGGGGCAGACCCTCACCCAAAAACTGCCGCTGGGTGACACGGTATTCCGGGTGATTGGCATGATTCTAGTGCCGATTGCCCTGGGTATGTCCATCCGGCGGCGCTGGCCCCGTTTCACCCTGCGCGCCGAGCACTACGTCAAGCTCAGCGGGTTTGTCCTGATGAGCATCCTGATCACCGGCATTGTGATCAAGGATTTCCAGTTGATCCTGACCTACGCCGAACGTGCCGGTGGCATTGCCTTTGCCCTGTGCGGCATCACCATGGCGCTGGGCTTTTGCAGTGCGCGCTTGTTTGGGCTGAACCGGTCCCAGGGTATTACCATCGCCATTGAAGTCGGCACCCAGAACAGCACCCTGGCCATCGTGATCGCCAGTATTCTGAATAATAGCCAATTGGCCATTCCGGCCCTCATCTATACCGTCGCCAACTCCCTGGCGTTGGTGCTGATCATTGGCTGGGCCAATTTGCCCCGGCAACGCCGCGCCCTGGAACAGGAGCGGGCGCTGCGGGCAGAGCTGGCTCAGACTGCGGGTACCGCGCGTGGTGTGGCTGCGGAGCGCTTGGAATCGGGGCGTCTGGAAGCGGCCGACTGAGCGGGCGCCGCCTGTGGCTCCAGAATGTTGAGGGCGATCAGTTCCGGCTTGCGCAGCAGGCTTCGCCCCGGCAGGTTGAGATGGTCCGTGTCCAGGTAGCGGTCCAGTTCCAGACGAACCAACACGCCCAAGACGTCCGGGTGAATGTAATATTCGCGGCACACGCTCAGGGTGTTGCCCAGTTCCTGGGCCACCGCCCGCACCAGCGCGGTTTCCAGCTTGCGACGCGGGTTCTTTGCCACCTCCCGGCAGGCCTCCGGATACTTCTCGATTGCCAGGGTGGTGCCGCCCCAGGTGCGAAAGTCCTTGGCGGAAAAGGGGGTGCCGGCGATGGCATGGATATAGTCGTTGACGTCGCGTGAGTCCACCGTCTTGCTGACGCCATCTTCCAGATAGCGGAAGAGCTCGTAGCCGGGCAACTGGGAGGTTTCCCGCACCATCTTGATCAGGCCCGGATTCTTGATGCTGACCTGGCGGTAGCGCCCGCTTTTGCCTTTGAACTCCAGCCGCAGTCTTTCGCCTTCATCCTTCAGATGCTTGCGCCGCAGGGTGGTGAGGCCGAACGTTTCATTAGTGTCCCGGTAACACTCGTTACCGACCCGCAGGTGCAGTTCATCCAGCAGCTTCACCACCAGCGCAAGCACCTTCTCCTTGGGCCACCCGGGTCGTTTCAGATCATTGATGATGCGTCGGCGGATACGGGGCAAGACCTGGCCGAATTCATTGATTCGGGCGAACTTGGAGCTCTGACGGAACGCGGTCCAGTCCGGGTGATACAGATACTGTTTGCGCCGCTTCTGATCGAGGCCGGTGGCTTGCAGGTGACCGTCCGGCAGTGCGCAGATCCAGACCTGCTCCCACATGGGTGGGATCACCAGCGCTTCGATCCGGCGCAGAACGGCGGGATCGCATACCAGCGCCTGGTTCGCGTCCAGGTAACAAAAGCCACGCCCCCTGCGTTGCCGCCGATAGCCCGGCGCCGAGTCGCTGACATAGACGAGGTGAGCGGGGCACTCCATGACTGCGGTGCCGCCCGAATCTACAACACAAAGACGAAAAAGATGAGTCCGATCAGGATGCCGATGGCCAGATAAGCCAGGGAGTGGAGCAACATGCCAGGGTCGAGACGATCATCAATGGGTTTGCCGGGACCTTTGCGGATGGCCATGGGCTGTCCTCCTCCAGTGCGATTGCTGGTTCGTTGATCCCCTTATCTTAGAGTCCTGACGGCTTTAGCCGGAATGTGGAGGGTGCTGCCGGCAACCTCACTCGCGGCACAGGTCCTCGCGCCGCTGAGACGCCCGGTTTTGTGAGAGGGCGTCAGGTTCTGTACATTTTGGGGAAACAGGTGGCGTGAGTCATGAACTCGCGTGCGAATGTCTACCCACCGATTCGAGATCCCGCGAGACTGACCGCACGCCCAGGCGCGAACGGCTGGTTTTGCGCTGCCTCGGGTGCAGCATCTGGAAGCAAGCGCATGATTTCGGACGACCGTAAGGATGTCTCCGCCACTGGCGTTGAAACACTGCGCGTGCCGGTGTACGGGCTGTTTATCCTGGGCATTCTCTATACGCTCTACCTGGCCCATGGCGTGATCCTGCCCATTACCCTGGCGGCCCTGACCAGCCTGTTGCTGTCGCCGCTGGTGCGCCGCTTCTCCCGCAAGGGCATTCCCCGCGCAGTAACGGCCCTGGTGCTCCTGACCCTGTTGATCATCGCGATCGGTGGCATTGGCGCGGTGGTTGCCAAGCCCGTCATGCAGTGGCTGGACCGGGTTCCGGAAGGGGTCTCCAAACTGATGAGCAACGGCACCAACATGGCCGGCACCATTGAGAGCCTGATGCACGCCGCCGAGCGGGTGGAAGCCGCTCTCGAAGGATTGAGCGAGGAACGCCCGCCGGTGACCGTGGTGCTGCAGTCGGAGTCCTGGCTCGGCCAGTTCCTGATCCGCATGCAGGCCACGCTGGTCGGGCTGGCACTGGCGCTGACGCTGACTTTTTTCCTGTTGGTCAACGGCGACCGCCTGATCCACAACTTCGTCCGTCAGTTTCCCCGCAATCACCGGCGGCGCATGATTCTCCGCCTGATTCGTGACTCCCAGCGTGAGATCGCCCGCTATCTGACGGTGATCACCCTGAGCAATGTGATGGTGGGGTTGGTGACTTTGGTGATGGCTTGGTTGCTGGGACTACCGAATCCGATGGTGTGGGGTGTGCTGGCGGCGCTGCTGCGCTTTATTCCCTATCTGGGGGTGCTGGTCACGGTGATTCTGCTGGGGGTGGTGTCGGCGGTGAGCCAGGACGAATTCTGGCTGATGCTGGCAGCCCCGCTGGGCTATATCGTGCTGACCGCCGTGGTGGGCATTTTCATTGAGCCATTTGTGCACGGTTATCGGATGTCGATCAATCCGATCCTGATTTTTCTGGCGATTTTCTTCTGGGGCTGGCTCTGGGGGGCGATTGGCGTTTTGCTGGCGGTGCCTCTGATGACGGTGCTCCAGGTCATTCTGAAGCAGATCGGTCCCCTCAAGCCGCTCTATCGGGTGATTGCCCGCTAGGGCGGCTTGAGGGGTAGGGCGGCCTGGGGGCAGCTTGGCTTCCTTACTTCTCCACGAAGGCCCGCTCGATCACGTAGTGTCCCTGATCACCGTGGCGCGCTTCCTGAAAGCCCTGGGCATCGAGCAATGCCGTCAGGTCCTTGAGCATGCTCGGGCTGCCGCAGAGCATAAAGCGGTCATGGTCCAGGTTAATGGGGGGCAGGCCGACATCGGCGTAGAGCTTGCCGCTTTCCATCAGGTTGGTGAGACGGCCCTGGTTGCGGAACGGCTCGCGGGTGACGGTGGGGTAGTAAACCAGCTTTTCCCGCACCTCTTCGCCCAGGAACTCGTTCTCCGGCAACTCCCGGGTAATGAAATCCTGATAGGCCAGTTCCGACACAAAGCGCACGCCGTGGGTCAGAATCACCTTGTCATATTGGGCATAGGTTTCCGGATCTTTGATGATGCTCATGAAAGGCGCCAAACCGGTTCCGGTGCTCAGCAGATACAGGTTGCGGCCCGGCAGCAGGTGATCCAGCACCAGTGTGCCGGTGGGCTTGCGGCTCAGAATGATCTCGTCGCCTTGCCGGATCTGTTGCAGGCGGGACGTGAGCGGACCGTCCGCCACCTTGATGCTGAAGAACTCCAGTTCTTCTTCGTAATTGGCGCTGGCAATGCTGTACGCGCGCATCAGGGGGCGGCCTTCGACTTCCAGGCCGATCATGATGAAGTGGCCGTTCTTGAAGCGGAAGGCCGGATCACGGCTGGTCTTGAAACTGAAGAGAGTATCGTTCCAGTGATGAACACTCAGGACACGTTCCCGGCAAAAGCTCGACATGAATCACTCCCTCTGAAAATGAACGAAAAGAACCCAATCTGGTAGTTGTTGCTAGTGTAAAGTCCGGATACTCTATCGGTAAAACAGGTTATTCGGATCAACATAATCGGTTTAATGGATAATGCGCTATACGCTTCGTCAGTTGGAGATTTTCCTGGCCGCCGCCCATTGCGAGAACATCACGCGTGCCGCGACCAGCCTTGCCATGTCGCAATCAGCCGCCAGCAGCGCCTTGAAGGAACCGGAGCAGCAGTTTGACATCCAGTTGTTCGACCGCATCGGTAAACGCCTGCAGCTCAACGAGTTGGGACGGATTTTGCGACCGCGGGCCGAAGCCCTGGTCGAGCAGGCACGGGAGCTGGAGCGGGCGCTGGGCCGGCACTCGGATCTGGGCCAGCTCAAGGTTGGGGCCACCCTCACCATCGGCAACTACCTGGCGGTGGGGCTCATGGCGCAGTACATGCAGGAGCAGGCGGGCGCCAAGGTTGCCCTGGAAGTCGCCAGCACCGCGACCATTGCCCACAAGGTGCTGAACTTTGAACTGGACGTGGGACTGATCGAAGGCGAGCTGCAACAGCCGGACCTGGAGGTGATTCCCTGGCGCGAGGATGAACTGGTGGTGTTCTGCGCGCCGACCCATGAACTGGCGGGCCGGCCCTGGCTG
>CAYXVO010000062.1:0-10494 GCA_964467875.1 uncultured Pseudomonadales bacterium
GACCCATCGGGCAGGATGATCGGCAGCTGTTCCAGGTGCCAGATACTGTTGCTCTCGTCTGCTGGTAACCTCAGGACAACGGGGACTTCATGGTCCTGTTCCGGTAAATTGTCGACGACGATGCCATGGAAGGCCGCCGCAACCTGTTTGCCAAGCATCTGCTCGGTAACGCCATAGAGACGCGCGGCTGGCTTGGGGATAACCTGAAGCTGAATGAACTGGGCACTCAAGCTGTTGGTGACTTCATGCACGCCATCCAGCTGTTCGAGCCGTTGCTGTAGTTCCAGCCCCATTTTCCCCAGTGTCTCCAGGTCTGGATGATACAGGTTGATGTGCACATCCGGTTTGGTGGAGTGGTGCAGGCTGGCATGGAATCGCACGGACACCGCGTCGGTGATGGAGGGATGAAGCGCGCGCCAGCGTTTGGCGACCTCATCGGCGGAAATGGACCGCTCTCCTGGTGCTAACGCGAGGCTGACCCGGACCCGCCGATAGGCATCCGGTTCATCGCCGGTGGAAATCTTGCGGCGATAGCCCTGTTCCGCAAAGACATCGGTGATGAGGGTTTGTTCGAGCTCATCGTTGAGCAGTTTCGCTAGCTCATGGCCGCTGTATTGCAATGATTTGACCATGGCGCCAATCCGTTCCGAACTGGTGCCTTGAGGGAAGTTAACTTCCGCCATGACCCGCTCGCCGTCAACCTTGGTAAACATGACCAGCGTAAGCCAGCCGGTGCTGACCATTACCAGACAGGTGATAAACAGGCCAATGGCGCCGGAGATGAAGGCGATGCGCCAGCGAAGGATGGTCTCGACAAAGGGCAGAAGTTTTCGCTGCACCCAGCGGTCCAAGGTGGTATTAACGCGGCGGCTGAGTCGTTCACTGCGGCTGTTTGGATTCTGCTTGGAATGTTCCAGGTGCGAGGGCAGGATCAGGAGCGACTCGATCAGGGAGAATGCCAGAATTGAAATGGCGACGATCGGTACGACGCGCATCAGTTCGCCTTCTGGCCCAGGCAGAAATAACATGGGGAGGAAGGCGATCATGGTGGTCAGAACGGAAAAGACCACGGGATTCGCGACCCGCTGGGCGCCGTCAATAACTGCCGCACGGTTGTGGCCCAACCGACGGGTGGAATCATGGACGCTTTCACCAACGATGATAGCGTCATCCACCACGATGCCCAGCACCAGGATGAATGCAAACAGGGAAATGGTGTTGTAGGACTCCCCCAGTATGGGCAGGAAAATACTAGCGCCCAGCATGGCAATGGGAATGCCTGCGGCGATCCAGAATGACATTTGGAAGCCAAGGAAGAGGGTGAGCGCGGCGATGACGATGATCAGGCCTTGGTAGCCATTGCTCCATAGGGTTGCGGAACGGCCGCGGTACTCCTCGGCGTCATCCTGCCAGAGAACAAGCTGCAAACCGTTGGGGAGTGCGGTGGTTGCGATAAATGCCTGTACTGCATCGGCAATGTCGAGGATGTTCTCGTCACCGATACGATAGATATCCAGCGCTGCCGCGGGTTGACCGTTCAGCCAAGCGCCCATTGCATCCCGGTTGAAGCCGTCTGTGACGCTGGCGACGCGGTCCAGATGCAGGCTGTCGCCATCGGCGCCCCGGCGCACGAGGACATCGCGATAGCCATTGGCATCGGCCATTTCTTCGCCAGCCTGAATCAGTGCTTCAGACTGGGCGGTTCTCAACACACCGCCGGTGACTCGTTCGACGTCGCTGCTGATGGCCTGGGCAATTTCACTAAATGAAAGCTGGTAACGCTGCAGGTTTTCCTTGGGCACTTCAATGGAAACCTCCCGTGACGGAAGGCCTTCAATTTCGACCTGCGCGATGAGCGGAGATTCCATGAGCCTGCTGCGGACATCGCGCGCGGCTGTGTAAAGATCACGAGGGTTGACATCGCCCGTCAGGATCACCCGTGCAACGCGGTTCCGAAAAATCAGCTCCTCAACAACAGGAGGTTCTGCATCTTTAGGAAGATCCTTGAGGCCGGCGACCCGGGCGGCGATCAGGTCACGAACTTCGCGGGGCTTGTATCCTTCTACGACGTCTACCGTGATGGTGCAGGAGCCCTCGCGAGAGTCGCTGGCCATGTCGGTGATGCCATCGATACCATAGACTGCGTTCTCCAGCGGCGTGCAGAGCATCTGCTCGATGGTTTGCGGGCTGGCGCCAGGCAGGACAGAGCCAATGACGATCTGATCAAGGGGAACGTTGGGTAGGGTTTCCTGGCGGGTCTGGGGGATGGCGATCATGCCCGCCACCAGGATTGCGATTGCCAGCAAATTGGCAATCTTCGGATTCTCAATGAACCAGGCGACAGCTCCGTTCATAATTGAGGTTCCGTTTGCTGCGCGACGATTTTATGAGTCGAGCTGTCGGACTTCTCCTTCGGTGCTGTCGGTACCGGACGCGCTGGGGTCCCTTCGAGCAAATGTCCATGCCCCTGGCGTAGCACCTGCTCGCCTTCCTGGAGCCCCTTGGATACGTAGACAAACTCATTGTCGCGGTAGAGCCAGTCAACCTCTTTGCGTTGCAGGATCTGCTCGTTGTTGATGACCCAGACACTTTGGTCGTTAATCAGAGCCGTGCGGGGGAGAACCATCACATTGTCGAGTGTGCGCCCTTTAATGCTGGCCTCCACGTACACACCTGGCTCCAGGGAAAACTCGCCGGGCTTTACCGCGATATCCGCGATCAGCCATGTCATCTGGTTGGCGTTGAGGCCGCCTTCCCGGCGCCGGACCACGCCTTCCCAAACGTGGCTTTCACCACCAAAGCTTCCCCGTAAACGCACCGGTATGTTCAGGTCTCGCCCAACCTCCTCGGATGGCAGCTCTAGTAACCGAAGCCAGGAGTCCTGTATCGGCAGGCGAACTTCCATCTGATCTGAGCTGAATAGAACGCCCAGGCTTTGACCCGCGGCGATATACTGACCGGCTGTCAGTGCAACTTTCTCCAGGCGCCCACTGAACGGGGCACGCATCGTGGCCAGTTCCATGCGGCGTTCAGCCATGCGCAGCGCAGAAAGGGCGGCGTCCACCCGGCTTTGGGCTTCTGCAAGTTGTGGCTTGTGAAGGGCAAAATCGGTGGCCTGGCGATCCGCCAGCCGACGCGCCACCGATGCATTTGCCTTGGTGTGTTCAAGATGTAGTTTGGATGCCTGTAGTTGATGGCGATGCTGGGTGACTTCCAGGGCAAAGGGTTCCGGGTCCAGTTGAATCAGCGGCATGCCTTCTTCAACCCAGCCTCCGTTGCGAAATTCTGGTGCCAATTCAATGATCTGCCCGCCTGCTTCCATGGTTAGGGATATCCGGCGCCGCGCGGTCGCCATGCCTTGGCTGTCCAGTTCTAGCTGTACGTCACGGGATTCCGCCAGAACGGTGACAAATTCTGGAACTTTTACTTCCTTTTCTTGCTTATCTGCCGTTGGGGATAAGAGGTACAGAAAGATAATAAGCAGTAGAAAACTACCAACCACGGGCAGCCAGGCAAGGCGTGGGGTCAGAAGGCCCGTAAAGCGGAATTTTGCAAACTTCGGTAAAACCATACTGCACTCCCCAAGAGAGACGCGCGCTGTTTAGATTGAGTAAGTGTAGGACAACTGGATGGGGCGGCTGTGGGAAGACAGGCCCGGGTCCGGTAAAAGTAGGCTGGAGAAGATGGAGGCGCTCGCTTTCGAGCGCTCCACGACGGTTACATCGGCATTCACTAAACGACCTTTCTAATTGCTCCGGTCCTTGCTGAATCCGTGGCGTCCGCAACAGGCAGTGCGCCGGTCCAGTGTCGCAGTGCCTCAATCTTGATGTTCCCCTCGATCATGCCACGTTCCCGACACTTGTTCAGGTAATGCTGCCGCGCACTTGTATCGATGATGCAGCGCACAGGGCCCAGCTGGTCGAGATTTCGTGCAACGGCGTAATGGAAGTGTCCGTAGAGGCGTTCTTCCAGTTGGCTTTGCAATCTTTGGGCGTGGCGGTCCAGTACATCCGCAGGCTGGTTATGCAGGGCCTCTGCCAGCAGAACGTAGGCTGGGCGACCATCTTCACTACCCTGGTCAGCGCCCAGCAGGGCAACCGGATTGATGCCGGCGGGCCAGTCCAACTCGTCGAGCAGCGTCTGGGCTAGTACGGTGCTGATCTTCTCGCCGGCCAGGTCAACGCCGTCATTACGCCCAAGAAAGCGCAGGCAAGGCAACTGCCCCATAAAACTATCAACCCGGACCACGTCGCTCATCTTGTAGCGCAGTAATCCGCTGCCGGTGGACATCAGGGGGATCACTTCCTGACCCTGTTCCAGCTGCCAGGGCGGAACAATGCGGCCGCTGCTGACATCCTCGAACTCATAGACGTGGGAGCGGGCCGCCAGAACATGGCGATCGCCCTGGGGAAACGTTATAACGCCTTCGGTCGCCCAGAGACCTTTACCCTGAAAGGCCGCGTGGGGCAGGAGTTCCTGGAGGCGGCTGGCCCAGGTGCTGGAGGAGGCTGTGTCCCATGAGCTGACCAGTGCCAGCTGGGGCCCGAGCTCACGGAAGAAGTCTGCGGTAATGGCACCGTTCCAAGATGATAGCAGGGCGGCTGCAGTCTCGGAGCGCGGGCAGGGCAGGAAGTCCAGGGCGTTGCTGTATGCATCCCAACGGCCGGTCCGCAGCACTTCGACCAACGTTTCCCGCCACATGGACATTTTCTCCATCAGGCCAAGGCCAAAGGTCGGGCTCCAGATGGAAATGGCGGCAAGGTCCTGGCGGGCGGCCAGATAGGCCACATTGGCGAAAAAAGAATGATCGGAGGTTTCGGCCAACGAAATCTGGTCTGGAACGGCCTGGGTTGCGCCGATCAGCCAGCGCTTTCCGAACGACAACAATTTCATGTCGTCGTTGATATGGCCCTGGGTTTGCGCCCGCATTTCCGTTGGTACCCACGATAGGGACCAATAATGAACACCCTGGCGGGCTTTAGGGAAACGTTTGTAGAGATCACCCATCCAGGGGCAGATAGCGGCGTCTAGTTCGTGCAGAAAGCGCTTGGTGTATGGAATCCACTTAACGGCAGAGGTCGAGCCGCTGGTTGGCTGGTAGCGTTGTACCGGCGAATTAATTAATTGCCGGCCGTTACCGGCCTTCTGTGCAGTGATGGCATCGGCCCAGTCGTTGTAGGTGGTGACGGGCATTGCCTGGGCAAAATCTTCCCACCGGGAGCGGCTTGACAGGCCTTTCTGGCGCACTTCAGGAACGTCTTCCAGTAGCTTGAGCAAACTTGCAAGTTGCCCCCGCTGAACCTCTTCGAGGCGCGATTGCGCTCCCAGAAAGGCCAATCGGCTGGGTTGCACCGCAATACGTGCGAGCGGGTGGCCCAGCGCGCGTAGAGCTTTCATTTTGTCACCCGCGCTTGTGTCGTGAAGGGGCTGCGCAGGGCTTTAATTACGAAGTTGAGCGCAAGCGTCCAGCGAAGAACGCCAGCGCAGGGCAGTTCCGTGCCCTGTTCCCAGGTCGGATTGCAGGTCTCGAAAAACTGAATCTTCGGGTATTTCTGACGCAATTCATCGGTAATGAGAGAAACGTCGCCCTTCAGGCACTGGGCATTTTCACCAAAGTCGAGAAGCTCGCGGTTGGTGTCGTAACGTCCTGGAAACATTTTCTCGCAATACTGGCGAATCACATCCTTGAGTTCCGGGTTCTTGTTCTCCGGATTGGGGTAATATTCCAAGAAGTTGTTCGCCATCAGCAGGTAGGTCTTGTAGCCTTTGGAGATCAGGAACCAGAACAGCGGACGCCTGCCGATCAGCAGCTTCTCAACCAGACAATACCGATAGAACGCGAACTGGAGTGCGCGGCTGCCCCAAAACTCCCGCTCAATGATGGTGTCGCCACTGAAAATGCCGCGTCCTATCTTGTTACCGACCGGAATATCCATGCTAACAATAGTGGAAAAGCCGACGATGCGGTCATCGCTTTTGGTCCGGATCAGGATCACGCCGCTTTTTTTGCTGAGGTCCTTGAGGAATGTTTCAACATCAGTATGTTCGTAATAGCGCTGGAACACGCCATACATTTGTTGAATATCCACCACGCTGATCTTTTTGACGGGGTAGTATCGAGCGTAGATGGGCTTTTTTGAGGATGCGACTTTTTGGTCGGGGGCTGATTCTTCGAGAGTCTTGCTTGTAGTTTGCATCAAGGTTTCCTCAACGATTTTCTTGTTGTTATTGTTTGGTGCTAGGAGAAGATGAGACGGAGCTGGCGCCCTTTTCTTGTGTGACTTTATGTTAACCGCATACGGCGCTCTCTATTCTGGTCATTATAGGACGCAAAGGGTGTCATTTAGGGACGTGACCATGGGTATGTGGGCCTGTTCTCGTAAAAGTTGAGGATCTTGTCAGTTTTTGTCGGCGATCCGTAACACGTTGTGCTGACGTAGGAAACGTGAAAGACGGTTAACTGAACTGAAGGTTAAGCTCCTGTAGCGGCGGTACGTAAAATTTTGAAACTCTCGTCTCTTTATTGCTGGGACTAGAGTGCACCTTTTGTGCTGCAAATAGTTAGTAAACGCTGTTACCAGAACCACTTCGCGAAGAGTTTCGGCGGCACTCTCATCGTTACCAGTTTGTGCTCTTCCTCTCATCCCAAAACATTTGTTTGCGCCCAGGCCGCGCTCGTGGCCGGTCAATTGTTGATCTGTGACCGGAATCGCACTCTCGATAGTCCTATGTCGGGGAATGCTTGATACAATCGGACACAGAGTAACGATTCAAAATGACAGTTGTAGGAACACGCTCGAGAGCTAGCAAGAATTCTGAATCCGAGGCTGGACTGGTTTATATCGGATGGTCGTCTCTGCTGATTCTCGTGTTTCGTTTGTCATGATGAACCATAACATTGAGGAAGGTTCTGCACATGAGAAAACAGCGTCTCTGGCTCTCTTGGCTCGTCGTTACGTCGTGTGTGGCCCATGCCGAACTGACGCCGGTGCCTGATTCGGTGTTGGCGAACGTGACAGGTCAGGCCTATATCTCCATCGATAAAACCTTTCATCCCGACGCCTCCACGGCCAACTCGGACAAAAACTTCTCCTATACCCGCATCAACCTGGGTATGGATATCAAAACGCTGACCAACATCGACCGGCTGGAGCTGGGCCGTTACAGTCGTGACGGTGACGAACGTGACGGCATGGCGGATATCCTGGCGAACAACATGGCATTTGGCTACATCTATGATGAAGCCTATTACATCGCCAATCCCTCTGCGCCCCAGCCTATTAAAGGCTATGACGCTAGTGGGGATATCCTGAAGTACAGAGATGGCGAAATTGTTCCGTTCGAAATGACCAACCCTTATTTGGAGTTCGCCTATGACGAAAATAGCGGCCAGATCGTTGGTGTACGCCTGGGTATGGGTGAGGCGAAAGGAATTATGTCTGGAGCGTTCCAGACCCTAACCGGAAATCTCGGTGTGAATCTTATTGATCGGGGGGAAGGCCTTGCTTACGCGAACGTTGCTCCAAATTATTGCCAGGGGGATGACTGCGCCGTTTTAGAAATTGGCATGGGCATGGTTAATGAGTCCATAGCGAATGGATCTCCGCTCACGGCGAGAGCGGTATTGCTCAATGCCAATGGCGAGCGGGATTCCATTCGGGCGCAATACATTGGTGTGCCCAACGGTGAAGCCCTTTATATAGAGGATATCGACAGTTCGATAAAAACCGCCCTGCAGGTTATGGGTGGGTATGGGTTAAAGAATCCTGTCGAGTTTGTCGGGAACAGCGCGCACATCATCAATCAGGACTGCCAGGTCATGGGCGTGGCCTCCTGTATGCCTTTAGAAAAGTATCAAAGCATCTCCATCGGACAGATTACCGGTACAGGTGATGAGCGCTATCTGACTGATAAGGCCGGCGGTATGTTTATCTCATTTTCCGGACTGGGTAACGATACGGATGAGGCTGGCCGCCTTGAGTGGTTGAGTGACATTAACAAGGAAAACCCGACGGTCGATGATTTCATGAAGGTAACTTCCGGCTTCTTTATGAATATCCCCGATAGCAATGCCCAGATAAACCTGAAGGATATGGTCAATGGAACAGACCGGGTTCGGACCGAATACATCAATATGGCTCCAAGACAGCTTTTCTAAGCTCGGCAGTTCAAAGTTTAAATCTGCTTAATGAGCAATTGGTGGTGTCAGCGATGGGGGCGCCGCCGATTTTTCACTAGAAGAGATTGCGAGAGAATGACCCGGCATGCTGGCTGCTCGGGGGAGTTACGCGAGAAGTTGCCGCATGCTGTCCAGTTTGAATATCTGTCCAGCTCCAGTATTCGATCCGATTCAAACCCCCGGCCCAACTCAAACCCCCGGTCCAGCGCTAACCTCTGCTCCATTTTGCACAACTCCCGCAGCAATCTTTGTAACTTTCCTAGATTTGTAGCCTCTTGGCTCTCTTCTGCGCCAGGGCGTGGATACCGATGGGCTTGGCGGTATGGCGCGCCATGCTGTACTGCTCTGCCTTCCGTTCGGACGCCAGCGTTTGGGGTTCGAGCGTTATGGACTCCAGCGCCACGTCGATCTCATGTCGCTATGCAGAACTAAAGGTGAGTTCTTCTTTTCGGAATCGCTCTTGTTGGAGCAGTTGCAGGGCCTTGTCGCCTGGCACGGCCACACTGAAATAGTTGCCTTGAGTCTGATCGCAGCCACGTTCGAGCAAAAATGCCAGTTGGGCCGCGGTTTCGACACCCTCGGCAATAACCTTCAAATTAAGGCTGTGTGCCAGATTGATGATGGCCGTAACAATGGCGGCATCATCCGGATCGCTGGCGATATCACGCACAAAGCTGGCGTCGATCTTGAGCTTGTCGACCGGGAAGCGCTTGAGATAGGCGAGGGACGAATAGCCGGTTCCAAAGTCGTCAATGGAAATGAGTACGCCGAGATTGCGGATCTCGTACAGGGTTTTGACAGCCTGCGCAGGATCGCTCATCACTGCGGATTCGGTCAGCTCGATTTCCAACAGGGCAGGCGGAATGCCGGTGTCGCGCAGAATGGTCTCGATGGTGCTGGCAATGTTCTTCTGGCGAAATTGCTGGGCCGATAAGTTGACTGCGACAGAAAGGGATCCTGCGCCTTCATCGCGCCAGGTTCTGATTTGATTGGCGGCCTGCTGCAGCGCCCAGATGCCAATGGGTTGAATGCGTCCGGTTTCTTCGGCGATAGGAATAAACAGGCCTGGCGGTATCCATTTGCCATCCGCCCGCGGCCAGCGAATCAAGGCCTCAAAGCCACAGATCGCACCGCTGGTTGTCTCGATCTTGGGCTGGTAGTGCAACGTGAATTCATCTTGTTGAATGGCACGTTGCAAGGCGCTGCTGATGGTCAGGCGCTGGCTGGTGACATCGTTCATGGCGGGAGCGAAGAAGGAAAGCCGACTGCGGCCGCCTTGTTTAGCATGACACATGGCCGTGTCCGCATTGCGTAGTAGTTCGTCCATGTCGTTGCCATCATTGGGGTAGATGGCAATGCCGATACTGGGGGATATATGTAGTTCACGTCCTTCGATCAGGCATGGATGACTGACGTTCTGCAGGATCTTATCTGCAACTAGCGCTGCATCCTGTGCGCTCTGGATCCCGGCCAGCAGCACAACGAATTCGTCGCCGCTTAGCCGCGCCACCGTATCACCCTCCAGCACGGATTGGGCCAGGCGCTCCGCCACCACCTGCAACAGGCGATCGCCTGCGGCATAGCCCAGGGTATCGTTGACGTCCTTGAAGCGGTCTAGGTCAATAAGTAACAAGCCTGCCGTCGCTTGCTCGTGTCCTGGATGGGTTGTGGCCAGACGCATGCGGTCCTCTAGCAGTAAACGGTTTGGAAGACCGGTGAGGGCATCGTAATTGGACTGACGCAGGATGTAGGCTTCCATCTCCTTGCGCAAGGTCGCCATTTCCGCTTGCAGGGACTTGTTCAGCCGAGCCATGTGTTGCAATTTTTGCTGCGGTACCTTGTTGAGGATGGTCAGCTTGGCGTCCTGGTCATAGCGGTGATGGCGCTCCTCATGCAGTTCCAGGTACATCTGAACCTTCGCCTTGAGCGCTTCTGGGGCGACCGGCATGAACAGGTAATCCACAGTGCCTAGTTCATAGCCATGAGCCCGGTTTAGATCGGTGGGACGATGGGCCGTGAGGAAAATAATCGGGCTGGCCTTGGAATATGGTCGTTGGCGGATAATCCTGGCGGTTTCATAGCCATTCAGATCTGACATCTTCACGTCCAGTATGATGACGGCTATATCCTGTTTGAGAAGCATTTGCAGCGCGCTCTCATCGGATGTGGCCGTCATGATGGATGCGTCTACATCAGACAAAATCGTTTGCAGGGCGAACAGTGACCTTGGGTCGTCATTGACCAGCAGGACCTTGGGCTCTTCCAGTTGAGGCATGAAGTGAGATCCGGATTAAAGACTTACGCAGCGGTACGCG